>JALGUI010000156.1:0-3864 GCA_029820915.1 Candidatus Zipacnadia bacterium
GCCGGGCCGCGACCGTCTGGCCCGGCCCAAGGCGGCATCAGGCCGCCGGGGGCGGCGGCGCCGCGTCTCTCGCTCGCGACCGCCGACGTAACCCGTGGCGTGCTGATGCCGGCGCTGGCGGCCGTGACGGTGGCCGCCACGGTACGCGCCGCGCTGTGGCGGGCGGACGACCTGGCGCTGGGCGGGAGCACGCTCGCGACGGCCGCCGACCTGGCGGCGGCCATCGGCTGGCCGCTGCTGGCGGTGCTGGCCGCCGCGGCGCTGCTCGACGCGATCGCGCGCAGGGCGGCGTGGGCGCGCTCGGCGTGGATGTCACGGCGCGAGATGGAGGACGAGCTGCGCGAGACCGAGGGTCATCCGCTCACGCGCCGGCGGCGGGCGCCACACCGGAGGAGGACGCGGCATGACTAGCCCATCGGCCGCCGACAGGCTTCGGTCGCTGAGCGCGGCCGGACTGGCGCTCGGCCCCCGCGTGGTGGCCGTGGTCATCGCGGTCGGCGCGGTGCTGGCGCTGCTGGCCCCCCTCCCGGAGATGCTGGTGGACCTGCTGCTGGCCGCGAGTCTCGGCGCGGCGGCCGCCACGCTGCTCATGGCACTCGCCACGGCCGACCCCGCGCGCCTCACCTCGATGCCCCCGCTGCTCGTGCTCACCAGCCTGGCCCGCATCGTGCTGTGCCTGTGCATCACGCGCCTGGTCCTGCTCACCGGCGGCGGCGGCACGCTGGTGCATACGCTCGGCGACGTCGCCGGAGGGCGCGACCCGATCGCCGGGCTGGGGCTGCTGGTCGTGCTCGCCATCGTGCAACTGGTCATGGTGACCGCCGGCGTGGGCCGCATGGCCGAGGTGGCCGCCAGGTTCGCCCTGGACGCGCTGCCCGGCAAGCAGATGGGTCTGGACACCGCGGTCGGCGCCGGGCACATGTCCGCGCGCGAGGCGCAGGCCGAGGTCAGGCGACTCGAGCAGGAGGCCAACTTCTACGGCGCCATGGACGGCGCCGGCCGGCTGCTGCGCGGTGAGGCGGTCGCGGCGCTCGCGATCGTGGTGCTGACCGCCCTCGCCGGGGCCGCCCGTGCGGTCGGCGCCGGGACGGGGCTGCCCGAGGCGGCCCGCGCCTACGCGCTGCTCGCCGCCGGTCAGGGCCTGGTGACCATCCTCCCCGCCCTGGTGATGGCCGCCGCCTCGGCGGTCATGGTCTCCCGCTCGGCCCACGGCTCGCCGCTGGTGGAGGAGCTGGGCGACCAGATGTTCGTCAGCCCGTGGCCGGCGGCCGCCGCGGCGCTGGCCCTCATCGGCCTGGGCCTGCTGCCGGGCGTGGCGAAGATCCCCACGCTCGTCGGCGGGGCCGCGCTGGCGCTGGGGGCGTGGTGGCTGAGCAGACGAGGCGACCTCCCCGACCATCGCGGTCTCGCCCACGAGGGCGCGGACCCGCCGGGCTCTCCGGCCGGCGATCTGGCCATAGAACTGGGCATGGGCCTGCTGGGGCTCGTCGAGGGACCGACCAGCCTGATGAACCTGCTCCCCGCGTTGCGCACGAACTGCTCGCGGGAGCTCGGATTCGAGATTCCGGCCATCGTGGTACGGGATTCGCTGGAGTTGGGGGCGACCGAGTACGCCTTCGCGTTCCGGGCCGGGACGCTCGCGCGCGGGACGGTGAGGTCAAGCGGCACTCTGGCCGTACCGCCCCTGGCGGGCGCAATGCCCGACATCGGGCGGCCCGCGGAGCTCCCGGACGGGCGGGCCGGAGTGTGGGTCGAGGTGGACGAGGCCCAGGAACTGGCGGCCATGGGATACGCGCTGATGACGCCCCAGCAGGCTCTCGCCGAGTATCTGTGCATCGCCCTGTGGCGACACGCCGCCGAGCTTTTCGACCTCGAGCGGGCCGCCGACATGCTGGCGGCGCTGTGGCGGGACCACCCGGGCCTGAAGGTCGAGGCGGACGCCGCGGGCATGGCCGTGCCGCTCTTCCGCCACGTGTGCGGGGAGCTGCTGCTCGCCGGCATCCCGCTGCGAGATCCGCTGTCGGTGGCCGAGGGCGTCATCGAGGTGCTGCCCGAGCTGAGCGACCCCGAGCAGATTGCGCTGCACGTCCGCCCGCGCCTGGCCGCCATGCTCTCCGACCATCTGGCGACGGACGGGCGGATCAGAGCGATCCTGCTGGCCCCCGAGCTCGAGGACGAGCTGGCGGAGTGTGCGCACCGTGAGGGCGGGCGCACGGTGGCGGCCATGCCGCCCGCGCGCGCCGCCGCATGGGTGGACCTGCTCGATCAGGTCGGCACGGAACACGGGTGGGGGGCGCCGGTGGCCGTTGTGGTCGAGGCGCGCGCGCTGCTCCCGCTCCGGTCGCTGTGCAGGCAGGCGCGGCCCTGCCTGGTGGTGGTCCGCGCCACCGACCTGTCGCCGCAGGCCCAGGTCGAGCACGTGGCGCGGCTTGAGCCCGGCCGGCTCGCATGAGGCACCATCCGCGACGGTCGTCATCCTGACCGGCGCTTTGCTGAGGTGATTGGCGTGGCAGCCGAGAGAGCCTCGGAGATGCGACGCACGGTGTCCGCCGACGAGCGGGAGAGCCTGATTCTGGAGCACGTCGGGCTCGTCCGCTACATCGTTGGCCGCGTGGCGGTGAGGTTGCCTGACAGCGTCGAGCGCGACGACCTGGAGAGTGCCGGGATCATCGGGCTCATCAAGGCCGCGGATCGCTTTGAGCCGGGACGGGACGTCAAGTTCGCCACCTACGCCAGCGCCCTGATCCGCGGCGAGATCATGGAGCTTCTGCGCGCCAAGGACTGGGCGCCGCGCAGCGTGCGGAAGCGCTACCGACAGCTCGAGGAGACGGTGGCCACGCTCCAGCGGCAGCTCGGCCGTCAGCCCTCCGAGCAGGAGATCAGCAGCGCCATGCGCCTAAGCGGCGAGGAGTACCGCGACCTGCTCTCGGTCACCAGCTCCATGGCCGTGGCGTCGCTCGAGGAGCTGATGGAGGCCGACGAGACACTGCAGGTGGAGGAGGGCCACCTGCCCGGCGAGCCCGGCCCATGGGGGGAGGACCCGGCCGAGATCGTCGATCACCAGGCGCTCAAGGACTTGCTGGCGCGCGCCGTCGAACAGCTCCCCGAGCGCGACCGCGTCGTCATCGGGCTCTACTACCAGAACGAACTCACGCTGCGCGAGATCGGCGAGGTGTTGTCGGTGACCGAGTCGCGCGTCTGCCAGATCCACACCCAGGCCATCGCCCGGCTGCGCGCCGGCGTACAGGCGATGCTCGACGGCTGAATCCTCCGAGGCGCCATCCAGGGCCGGCGCCTGTTGTGGTCCAGCGATCCGAGTTCCCGCGAAGGCGCTCCGCCTCGAGACGCGCCCGCGTCTCCCGGCGGGGCGCCTTCGTGTACCCGGCGGCGCTCGTCCGCCCAATCGCTTTCTGGCGTGCGGGCGCACCACGCGGCGCACGCGCACGCCGCCGGCGATCCGTGGAGGCCGCCGCCCGCCCGCGGGTGTGACCGATCTCAGTGTGTAGACCGCGACGGCCAACGGCTTCCTCACCCCCGCAGACCGCTGCGCGGTCTGACGGCTGCTGCGCAGCCTCCTCCCCCTCTCCTTGGAGACCGCAAGCGGTCTCAGGCAGGAGAGGGGACCGATGTTATTGCAGCGCCTTGCGATCACATTCCCGGCTGCCGCACGCTTCCGCAAGCCCCCTCCCGCGTGTCCCGCCCTTGGGCGGGACCAGGGACGGGGGTGGCCCGAGCGCAGCTCGGGACGGGGGAGGAGGCCGTTGCCGTCGCCCTCATCCGCCCCGCTCCGTCTCTTTCGCCGCCGTTGCCTCTGCCGTTCGTAGGATAGGCTTCCAGCCTGTCTGCCGTTCGTTGTCCGCGGGG
>JALGUI010000156.1:3896-10297 GCA_029820915.1 Candidatus Zipacnadia bacterium
AAGCCTATCCTACAATGACGACACCTGACGGTGCCGAGGTACCCGCCTGCTCCGTGGTGACACAGGAACACGTGCAACGGATGCGCTCCGCTGAAGGAGGGGGTGGCCCGAGCGTGGCTCGGGACGGGGGAGGAGGCCGTTGGAGTGGGCGCCGCCAACCTACCTACTCGATCGAGTCACGCCCCCCCGCCCGACGTGCGTTTGCGTGCCGCGAAGGCCCTGTGCTATAATGTCGGGACGGCGGAATGCACCGCTGTCGGGCAGAATCGGGGCGAAAAGGCGAGACCGCTGACAAGCAGGCAGAGGCCGCCCAGGCCACATCAGGCGCGCGGCGAACACAGGGTGCGGCGGCGGGGCGGCCGAGTGATCGCGATGGCCCTGGCGCTCGCGCTGCCGTGGCCGACCGCGCTCCGTGCCGACCTGGTCAGCATCAAGGTGGACGCCCGGCAGATCGACTTCTCCTACGACGACAGGTACGTCACCCTCTCCGGGAACGCCCGCCTCTTCGGTCAGGTTGTTGACGATCCGTCACGATTCGTCAAGATGCACGCCAGCTTCATCGAGGGCGACCTCGAGACCGGTCGCTTCGAGCTGTACGGCGACGTCGAGATCATCACTCCGGACGGCGCGCTTTCCGGCGAGTCGGTGCGCTACAACACGAGCACGTCCGAGTACTGGCTCCGCCGCGGCGGCGTCATGCTACCCATCGAGAACGAGAGGGGCGAGCGGGTGTGGGGGTACGCGTACGCCCGCGAGATCGAGTCCGCCGATGACGTCGTCTACATCACCGACGGCCGCTTTACGACCTGTGACTCCCCCGACCCCGACTACGTGATCGAGGTTGACCGCATCCGCTACGATCCCGAGAGCTGGGACGTCACGGTGTGGGGCGGCGCGCTCAGGCTCCACGGTGTCAACATACCGCTGCTGCCCAGGCTCGACTGGAACTTCCACGGCCGGGTCGAGCAGATGTCGCCGCTCTACTGGTTCGTCCCGACCTACTCGAGCCGCGACGGCCTGCGCCTGCAGTGGTGGCGTTCGCTGCGACAGCTCGAGATCCCCGCGCAGGGGAGGCTGGGCATCAAGCTCACCCAGCGTCGCGGCATCCGTGGCGAGCTGCAGACCCTGCAAGAGTGGGGCAACATTGCCGGGCGCCTGAACGTTACGTACCAGGAGGACGTGCGCGCCGACGTGGACCGACAGACCACCATCGACCGCCTGCCCGAGTTGGGTGTCACGGGCGTGTGGGACGGCGGCAGGGCCCAGCGGGTCGAGACGGCGCTGTGGGTGGGCGAGTACACGCAGCGCGCCGACCCCGATGATCCCGACGACGTGGACGTGACCGAGGGCCGACTGCGTGTCGAGGCGCGCTACACCGGCGACCCCGAGGCCCGGCGCGACCACAGCGGGGCCTGGTGGTGGGGCGGTGGTTCGCAGGCCTTCTATGCCGACGGCCGGCGGTACGGGTGGCTGGGGGCCGGCGCGGGCGCGTCGGCCAAGGTGACCGACTGGTTCTCGGTGTGGGCCGAGATCAGCCACCACATCACGGACGGCACCACGCCCTTCGAGTTCGACGACATCGATATCGAGACCGAGCTGGCGGCGGCCGCAAGGTTCGAACTCAGCTCGATGTGGACCGTCGGCGTGGGCGGCCGCTACGACCTGAACATCGATGAGCTGCGCGACTACACGATCGAACTGCGCCGACGCGACCACTGCCTGACCTGGACGGCCCAGTACCGGGACGTCAGCAACGCCGTGCAGTTGGGGCTGGAGGTCAACGGCATCTTCGGCAACTTCGAGCCGCCCGAGCAGCGCTCCGTCGAGGACGGGGTGCCGCGCTACTGGGACTGCGTGGACGGCGTGGACGCGCTGCGGAGCATGCCCGAGGGTGACGAGGCCGACGCGGCGCGCCGTACAGCGACACAGACGAGTGGGGCGAGATCGCAACCGTGATTGGATCACTACTCAGACGGGTGTTCGATCCCAACGAGCGAGAGATCGCGAGGCTCCGACCGATCGTGGAGCAGGTGAACGTGCTCGAGCCCGAGATGGAGCGGCTGAGCGACGGCGAGCTCGCGGGCCGTGCCGAGCATTTCCGCCACCGGCTTGAGGAAGGCGAGACGCTCGACGACATCATGGCCGAGGCCTTCGCGGTGGCGCGCGAGGGCTCGAAGCGCGCGCTGGGCATGCGCCCCTTCGACGTGCAGATCATGGGCGCGGTCGTGCTGCACCAGGGCAAGGTCGCCGAGATGAAGACGGGTGAGGGCAAGACCCTGGCCGCGACCCTGCCGCTGTACCTCAACGCCCTGGCCGGGCGCGGCACGCACCTGGTCACCACCAACGACTACCTGGTGCGCTGGCAGGCCGAGTGGATGGGCCGGCTCTATGAGTTCCTCGGCCTGACCGTCGGGCACATCCAGCACGGCATGAGGGCCGCCGAGCGCCGGGCCATGTACCGGTGCGACATCACCTACGTCGAGAACTCCGAGCTCGGCTTCGACTACCTGCGCGATAACATGGCGGGCGGCCCCGACCGGCTGGTGTTGCGCGACCTCTACTACGCCGTCATCGACGAGGTGGACAGCATCCTCATCGACGAGGCCCGCACCCCGCTCATCATCTCCGGCACGCCCGAGCAGTCCGAGCAGTACTACGAGGAGATCAACCGCATCGTCCACCGCCTGCAGGGCACGCACGAAGAACCCGAGGAGGGGCCCGACGGCCGCAAGGTCGAGCCCGACGCGGACTTCATGATCGACGAGAAGTTCCACCAGGTCGCCCTCACCGAGCGGGGACAGACCAAGGTCGAGAGAGCGCTGGGCATCGACAACCTCGAGGACCCCGAGTACATCGAGATCAAGCACCACATCCAGAATTCGCTCAAGGCCCATGGGCTCTACCAGCGGGACTTCGACTACGTCGTCCGCGAGGGCGAGGCGGTCATCGTTGACGAGTTCACCGGCCATCTGCAGCCGGGGCGCCGCTACTCCGACGGACTGCACCAGGCCATCGAGGCCAAGGAGGGCGTGCGCGTTCAGCAGGCACGTCAGACCGTCGCCTCCATCACCTACCAGAACTTCTTCAAGCTCTACGACAAGCTGGCCGGCATGACCGGCACCGCGAAGACGGAGGAGGACGAGTTCCGCACCATCTACGGCATGCCCGTGGTCGTCCTGCCGACCAACCAGCCGGTGGTGCGCGCCGATCACCCGGACGTGGTCTACAAGACCGAGGAGGCCAAGTACCGCGGCATCGTGGACGAGATAATCGACTGCTTCGTGCGCGAGCAGCCGACGCTCGTCGGCTCGCGCTCGGTCGAGGTGTCCGAGCGGCTGAGCGCGCGCCTGACCCCCGAGCGCCTGAACCTCCACGCCCTCGCCCGCCTCGGCCTCGACGAGTTGCACAATGGTGGCGGCGACCTCGACAGGGACACGCGCGACGACTACCTGAACGCGCTGCGCATGCCGATCCCGCAGATGAGCCGCGCCGAGACCATCAAGGTCCTGCGCGCGCTGGACATCGAGCCCGACCCGCTGGACCCGGCGAACCTCGACCGCCTGCTGCACACCATTGGCGGCGACGACGGCGGCGACGCGCCGGACGTGACGCGTCGCCGTGACCGCCTGCGCGGGGCCATCGCCGAGGGCATCCCGCACAACGTCCTGAACGCGAAGTACCATGAGCGGGAGGGGCAGGTCATCGCCGAGGCGGGGCGGCGCGGCGGCGTCACCATCGCCACCAACATGGCCGGGCGCGGCGTGGACATCGTCCTCGGCGGCAAGCCCGACGACGGCACGAGCGTTATCGAGGAGGAGTACGAGTTCGTCAAGCAGGTGGGCGGCCTCCACATCATCGGCTCCGAGCGCCATGAGAGCCGCCGCATCGACAATCAGCTCCGCGGGCGCTCGGGCCGCCAGGGCGACCCGGGCTCGTCGCGCTTCTACGTCTCGCTCGAGGACGAGCTGATGCGCCTGTTCGCCCCCGATCGCTTCAGCCTGCTCATGGGCGGCTGGCCGGAGGAGGAGGCGATTGAGGCGCGCCTGGTGTCGCGGTCCATCGAGCGCGCGCAGGAGAAGGTCGAGTTGCGCTTCTTCGAGATGCGCAAGAACACCCTCAAGTACGATGACGTGATGAACGTGCAGCGCGCTCTCATCTACGAGCAGCGCCGCCGCGTGCTGGAGGGCGAAGACATCGCCGAGGCCGTGCTCGACATGGTCGAGCAGACCGTGCAGGAGCGCGTGGACACCTTCGGCGACCCCGAGCTGCCGGGGCGTTGGGCCGAACAGATCCTGGCGGCGCTGTCCGAGGTCGAGCGCCAGGACGAGCTGGGGCCGGACGCCGTGACCGAGGCCCTGCGGGCCTCCGAGGTCCCGGGCATCGACAGCGCGCTGCCGGCCGAGGAACTGCTGCGGCTCGAGCCGTTCGACCGCCGCGGCCGTGTCGAGGATGTCTGCCGCGACATCTGGTTGCGACGCTACTACGCGTCGCTCGAGGAGGCGGTGCCGGGCCTCGCCGCCCTCATCGATATCGGCGAACTCGCCGACGGCGGCCCGGAGCAGCACGCGGAAATGACCAGGGAGCGCGCGCGCGAACTCTACGCGCGCAAGGAACAGTCGGTGGGCTCGGAGTTGATGCGCCAGATCGAGCGCACCTGGCTGCTGCGCATCATCGACATGCGCTGGATGCAGCACCTCAAGGACATGGACTTCCTGCGCGAGGGCATCCACCTGCGCGCCTACGGCCAGCGCGACCCGCTCCTCGAGTACACCAAGGAGGCGCACGCCCTCTTCCAGTCCCTGCTGCAGGGCATCGCGGAGGACATGACGCGCGCGGTGTTGCTCACCGAGGTCGCGGCCGAGCAGCACGACGTCGCCGTGCGCGAGATGGAGACGGGTCACGCCGACGTGCCGGAGTACCAGGAGGCCGACCAGGCAGACGGGGCCGCCGACGCGGGCGATGTGGGCGACGTGGACACGCCCATGACCGAGGCGGCCGAGCAGATGACCGAGAAGGGGCACACGTACGTGGCCGAAAGGGAGCCGGGGCGCAACGACCCGTGCCCGTGTGGCAGCGGCAAGAAGTACAAGCACTGCTGCATGGGCAAGTAGGGCGCGGGCCCAACCACGGGCGCGCGCGATGCCGAACACGGAGGATAATACCGCAATGTTAATGGAACTGCGGGACGAGGCCGAGAATCTAAAGGATACGGTAGAACAAGCGTGGGATCGCCTTTGACCTCGCCCGGCGCGAGGACGAGCTTGCCGCGCTGGTGAAGCAGACCGAGGCCCCGGACTTCTGGGGCGATCCCGAGAGCGCGCAGCAGCACATGCAGCGCATCAACGCCGTCAAGCAGGTCGTCGAGCCCTGGCGGCAGCTCAGGGCCGACGTTGACGACCTGACGACGCTCGCCGAGCTGGGGCTCGAGGAGGACGACGACAGCGTCGAGGCGGAGATCGCGGAGGGGTTGGGGGAGGCGCGGGCGAGCTTCCAACGCCTCGAGCTGCTGGCCATGCTGTCGGGCAAGTTCGACGCCACCGACGCCATGGTCGTGATCACCGCGGGGGCCGGCGGCACGGAGGCGTGTGACTGGGCCGCAGTGCTGCTGGACATGTACAAGTTCTGGGCCGAGGACCACGGCTACGGTTTCGATGTGCTGTCGGCGGTCGGCGGCGATCAGGCCGGCTATCGCAACGTGACCTTCAGGGTCGGCGGCCCTTGGGCCTATGGCTACCTGCGGGCCGAGGCGGGCGTGCACCGGCTGGTGCGCATCTCGCCCTTCGACGCGTCCAGGCGCCGGCATACCAGCTTCGCGTCCGTCGATGTGCTGCCCGACGTGGGTGAGGACGCCGACGTTGACATCGACCCGGCCGACCTGAGGATCGACACCTATCGCTCGAGCGGCGCGGGCGGCCAGCATGTGAACAAGACCGACTCGGCGGTGCGCATCACGCACCTGCCGACCGGCACTGTCGTGCAGTGCCAGAACGAACGCAGCCAGCATGCCAACCGTCGCACCGCCATGAACCTGCTGCGGGCCCGGCTGTACGAGCTGCAGCGCAAGCGGCGGCAGGAGGAGGTCGAGGCCCTGCGCGGAGAGCGCAAGGAGGAGGTCGAGGCCCTGCGCGGAGAGCGCAAGGGGATCGACTTCGGCAGCCAGATACGGTCCTATGTAATGCAACCGTATCGCATGGTGAAGGATCATCGGACAGACGTGGAGACCGGAGACGTGGACGCAGTGCTGCACGGCGAGCTGGACCGGTTCATCCGACCGTTCCTGCTTGAGCTCGCCGGGAAGAGGAGTGACGAGCAATGAGAGCCCTCAACGTGGTCATCGCGGTGATCTTCGCCGCCGGCTTCGCCCTCGCGGCGGGCACGACGACCGGCGAACTCACCAGCGC
>JALGUI010000157.1 GCA_029820915.1 Candidatus Zipacnadia bacterium
GCCATGGACATGGAGGCGGCCACGGACACGCTGATCTCGGGCCTGCGCAAGACCAAGACGAACGCGGACTTCATGGCCATGGCCAAGGAGACCTTCCGCAGCAACTCGTGACGGGGCCGGACGAGCGTGTTTGGCGGCCGCGCCGGCTCCGGCGCGGCTGCTTTGCGTACGGGCAAGGAGTCGCGGGCGGTTGCGGCGAAATAGCTCTTGCACGGGCACATGGCTCGCCCGGCTATCGATGCAAGGGGGCCGCGCGTCCCAGGATGGTGAGGCGTGGTGCGGATATTCCGGTCCGGCTCGACCGACGACGTGCAGCCAAGTCATACCGGTAGCGACCTCGGACGGTTCGACGGCGGCCGAGACACCACGTGGGCCAGGCGCTGGCTGTCCGCGGGGAAGTTCCTCGTCGCGCCGGTCATCATTCTCATCGTGGCGTCCCTGCTGGTGCCGGCGCTCATCCGCGCGCGTAAACCCAGCTACGAGACGCAGTGCATGGCCAAGCTCAAGCAGGTGGCGGTCGCCATCAACATGTACGCCGACGACCACGACCAGCACTACCCGCTTCCCGGCGACTGGCACCTGGCCATCCGCAGCTACATCGACAATCCGGCCGACCCGGAGGAGCGGGTGCCCGCGGGCAGCAGGGCCGACCCGCTCAAGTGCCCGTCGGACCCGTCGGAGTTCCCGGTCTCCTACCTGTATCTGGACCGCGAGCTGCTCGGCTACACCAAGGCCCGGCTCGCCGAGTCGGTCATACCACTGGCGGTGGACGAGTACTTCCACGAGCACACCACGCTGACGTACTACGACGGTCACGTCGAGAAGATCGAGAAGCAACTGTGGCTGCACCTGCGCAACCGGCAGTGGGAGATCAGGCGCGACCTGGACCACCCGGCCAGCTTCGCCTACGAGCCGCTGCCGGGCTCGGTGACCGGCCCCACCGGGCCTGATCCCGACTACCAGCGCACCGAGACCTACGTCTGGCCCAAGTTCTGACCCCGCGCCGGTGCCGGGCCCGGCCTCGTTCGGCACACGCCCCCATGCGGCGGTGGAGGTACCTCCGTGAGCGAGCAGACAAGGCGGATCCTCGTGCTGGGTTCCACCGGCTCCATCGGCGAGCAGACGCTGGAGATGGCGCGTGCGTACCCCGAGCGCCTGGCGGTCGTCGGCCTGGCGGCGGGGCGCAATGCACGGCGTCTCGCCGCGCAGGCCGCGGAGTTCGGGGTCGATCTGTTGGCGCTCGCGGACGAGGCGTCGGCGGGCGGGCTCGACGTGCCCGACGCGCGGGTCTTCGCCGGCGCCGACGGTATCTGCGACCTCGTGGCGGCGGCGCGGCCCGACCTGGTGATCGGCGCCATCTCGGGCGTGGCCGGGCTGCGCCCGCTGCTGGTGGCGCTGGAGGCCGGGATCGACTGCGCGCTGGCCAACAAGGAGCCGCTGGTCGCCGCCGGGGGCCTCGTCACCGAAGCGGCCCGCCAGAGCGGCGCCATGCTGCTCCCCATCGACAGCGAGATCTCGGCGATCTTCCAGTGCCTGCGCGGGGAGGACCCGTCGGAGATTGAGGCGGTGCTGCTCACCGCCTCGGGCGGACCCTTCTCGGGCCTGTCGCCCGAGGAGCTGCAGGAGGTGACGCCGGAGCGCGCCCTCGACCACCCGACGTGGCAGATGGGCCGCAAGGTGACCATCGATTCGGCGACGCTGGCGAACAAGGGCTTCGAGGTGTTCGAGGTCCACTGGATGTTCGGCGTGGATGTGCGGCAGATCCAGGTCGTCGTCCATCACCAGAGCATCATTCACTCCATGGTGCAGTTCCAGGACGGCTCGGTGATGGCGCAGATGGGCCCGCCGGACATGCGCATCCCCATCCAGTTCGCGCTGTTTCATCCCGAGCGCGTCGCGAACGACCTGCCGCGCCTGTCGCTGACCGAGGTGGGGAGTCTGACCTTCGCCGAGCCCGACACCGAGCGCTTCCCCTGCCTACGCCTGGCCTTCTCGGCGGCGCGCGCGGGGCGCAGCTACCCGGCGGTCCTCAACGCCGCGGACGAGGTCGCCGTTGGTCTCTTCCTGGACGGCCGCATCGCATTCACCCGCATCCCCGAACTCATCGAGCGCGCCCTGGCCGAGCACCAGGCCTTCGAGGTACACCGGCTGGAGGACGTCGAGGAGGCCGGCCGCTGGGCGCGGGAGTACGTGCGCGACCTGGTCTGACCCCCCGGCGGCGCGGATCGCGTGGCTCAGGGCCTTGTGTCCTGCCTGCAGACCGGATAAGATATGGCTTCAGTACAGACCGGTCGGCCTCGTGGGGGCTGTGCAGGCGCATCCCATTGGAGCGAAGGCGCGAATGTTCGACAACATCGGTAGCATCACAAACGGCATCATCGCGGTCGTTGTCCTGTTCGGCGCCTGCGTGTTCTTCCACGAGCTGGGGCACTACACCCTCGCCAAGCTCATCGGCATGAGGGTGCACGAGTTCGCCATCGGCTTCGGCCGCCGGCTGTGGGGCGTCCGGCGCGGTGAGACCGATTACCGCATCAACCTGATCCCGCTGGGTGGCTACGTGCGCATCGCGGGCATGGAGCCCGGCGCGACCGAGGAGGAGCGGGGCTTCTATAGCTTTCCGCGCTGGCAGGGCACGACGGTTCTGCTGGCCGGCTCCGTCATGAACGTGGTCCTGGCGGCGCTCACCTTCACCGTCATCGGGATCGCCGTCGGCGTGCCCGCCTTCCCCGGCCACACTGTCAACATCCGCAAGGTCCTGCCGGACAGTCCGGCCCGGCAGGCCGGGATGCAGTCGGGGGATCGCATCACGGCCATCGACGGCATGACCGACAGCCTGCTCATCGAGGAAGTCGATGAGGGCGGGCGGGCCGCCGAGGCCGGCCTGCGCCGCTACGACGACATCCGCATGGTGGACGGGCGCGAGGTCGGGATGCCGCTGCAGCTCGTGGCACAGATGATCGCCGCCCAGGAGGAGGGCAGGGACAGCGTCGAAGCCGACATCCTCCGCCACTCGGAGGACGGCGAGGACGTAGAGGTGGTGACGGCGGTCCTGCCCCTGCCCGACGACCTGCCGGCCCAGGCGACGCCCGAGGCCGGGGCCTTCGTGAAACGCGCCTTCGGTGTGGAGTTCGTCCCGCTCGGGCACGACAGCGCGCAGTCCTACATCTCCGAGCGCCCCGCTACGCAGATGGTGCTGACTGTCGAGCGCGATGGTCGCCTGGTGGACATCCCGGTCGTGCCGAAGGCCGAGTGGGATCGCGTGGTGGTCGAGGACGAGCAGGGACGACTGACCATGTCCTACAGGTCGGTGGGGCGCATCGGCGTCGTACTGGCCGGCGACACCCGCCCTATCGGTACGGCCGAGGCCGTCTACAGGGGAGCACAGAACTCGGTTGACGCGGTGACGATGGTCGCCGCCGGGCTGTACATGATGCTCCACGGCGACATCGCGCCACAGGCCTCCGGGCCGGTGGGGATCGCGGTGGAGACGGCGGACCGCGCGCGTGTCGGCTGGACCGCGGTGGTCTCCTTCCTGGGCATCATCAGCGCCAATCTGGCGGTCATCAACCTGTTCCCGGTGCCGCCCTTCGACGGCTTCCGCATCGTCCTGCTGGCGATCGAGGCGGTCATCCGCCGGCGCGTGAACGAGCGCGTCGAGATCGGCGTGACGGTCGCGGGTGTGGCGGTCCTGCTGGGCCTGTTCCTCGTGATCACCTTCCAGGACGTCCTCAACCTCGTGCTCTTCCGCAACCCGTAGTCGGCGAGTGGTCACCATGAGTCCGGACAACGCCGGGCACTCGACGTGGCCGCGCCGCGACACCCGCCCGGTCGAGGTCGGTGACGTGGCGATCGGGGGCGGCGCGCCCGTCAGCGTCCAGACCATGACGAAGACCGACACGCTGGATGTGGCGGCGACGGTGGCGCAGATCGAGCGCTCGGCGGCCGCAGGCGCGGATCTGGTGCGCGCGGCGGTGCCCTCGATCGAGGCCGTGGACGCCTTCGAGCGCGTGCGGTCCGCGTCACCGCTGCCGGTTATCGCCGACGTGCACTTCGACCACCGCATCGCGGTCGCGTGCGCGGGCGCGGGGGCCGACAAACTGCGCATCAACCCCGGCAACATCGGCGATGACCAGCGCCTCGCGCGGGTCATCGAGGCCGCGACCCAGGCCGGCATCCCCATCCGCGTGGGCGTCAACTCAGGCTCGCTGGAGGAGGATATTGTCGAGCGCCACGGCGGCGTGACCGCCGCGGGCCTGGCCGAGAGCGCGGCGCGCACCGTCGAGCGCATGCGCCGGCTCGGCTTCGAGGAGCTCGTGGTGTCGATCAAGGCCGCGGATGTGCCGATGACCGTGGCGGCGAACCGCGCCTTCGCCGGCCGCAGTGACCTCCCTCTGCACCTGGGGATCACCGAGGCCGGCTTCGGCTGTGCGGCGGCCGTCAAGTCGGCGGCGGGGCTGGGCGTGCTGCTCGCCGACGGCATCGGTGACACCATCCGCGTGTCGATGACCGATCCGCCGGAGGACGAGGTGGAGGTCGGCATCTGGCTGCTGCGCTCGCTGGGCCTGCGCGACGGCCCGTGGCTGATCTCCTGCCCCACCTGCGGGCGGTGCCGGGTCGATCTCGCGACGCTGGCGCGTGAGGCGGAGGCGGCGCTGCGCGAGCTGCGGGCGCCGCTGAAGGTCGCCGTGATGGGCTGCGAGGTCAACGGGCCGGGCGAGGCGCGGCAGGCCGATGTGGGGCTGGCCGCGGGCCGGGGCCGCGCCGTCATCTTCGCGCGCGGACAGCAGCTTCGCACCGTCCCCATCGGGGAGGCGGTCGAGGCTCTGATGCAGGAGGCCCGGCGCATCGCCGAGGACATGCAGGACCCTGACGCACCCCACTGAGGAGGACTGCCGTGCTCGCGTCACAGTACTACATGCCCACGCTCCGTGAGGCCCCCGCCGACGCCGAGATTGCCGGCCACCGGCTCCTGCTGCGCGGGGGCTTCATCCGCCCCCTGTCGGCGGGCATCTTCACCTTCCTGCCGCTCGGGCAGCGGGTGCTGAGCAAGGTCGAGCGCGTGGTGCGCGAGGAGATGAACCGCGCGGGCGCCCACGAGGTGCTCATGCCCATCCTGCACCCGAAGGAGCTGTGGGAGCGCAGCGGCCGCTGGGACACCTTCCAACCCACGCCCCTGCGCGTGCAGGATCGCGCCGAGCGCTGGTACTGCCTGGGCCCCACGCACGAGGAGGTCATCACCGACCTCGTGGCCATGGACCTCGGGTCCTACCGCGACCTGCCGGTGACGCTGTATCAGACCCAGGTGAAGTTCCGCGATGAGCTCCGACCCCGCGGCGGGTTGATCCGCTGCAAGGAGTTCGTTATGAAGGACGCCTACAGCTTCGGCCGCACGCGCGAGGACCTCGACGACGCCTACGACGCCATGTACGACGCCTACGTGCGCATCTTCGAGCGGCTGCGGCTTCCCGTGGTCGTGGTCGAGGCCGAGGCGGGCTCCATCGGCGGCACCGACACCCGTGAGTTCATGCTGCTGTCGGAGAGCGGCGAGGACACCATCTTCATGTGCGACGCGTGCGACTACGCCTCGAACGCCGAGTGCGCCGTGGCGCGCGCCCCCGAGCCGGGCGAGGTCGGCGACGGGCCGCGGGAGCTGGTGGACACGCCGGACGCGAAGACGGTCGAGCAGGTCACCGGGATGCTCGGCGTCACGGCTGACCGGCTGGTGAAGACGCTGCTCTATCGCGCCGGCGACCGCTTCGTGGCGGCGCTGGTGCGCGGCGACCGGTCGCTGAACGAGTTCAAGCTCGCGCGGGCCATCGGCGGCGACGAGCTGCGCATGGCCGATGACGCCGAGGTGCAGGAGCTCACCGGCGCGCGCATCGGCTTCGCCGGACCCGTTGGCCTGCCCGACGAGGTCACCATCATCGCCGACCCGGAGGTCGCCGCCATGCGCGACTTCGTCACCGGCGCCAACGCCGATGATGCGCACTTCACCGGCGTCAACCTGGGCGTGGACTTCGAGGTGGATGAGTGGGCCGACCTGCGCGACGCCTGCCAC
>JALGUI010000158.1 GCA_029820915.1 Candidatus Zipacnadia bacterium
TGCTCGGCGATCATCCAGCCCGGCGGCTCGCGCCGCGACGACGAGGTCATCGCCGCCGCCGACGAGCATGGCATCCCGATGGTCATGACCGGCATGAGGCATTTCTGGCATTGAGGGTGGGCTCCCGTCGGTGGTGCCCCGCGATGGAGAGGAGTTGTCTGCTCTGGATGCCCAACGACTGATACTGATGGCTGCGGCTCGCCAGGTGCTTGTGGCGGAGATTCGGGCAGGCAGGGCGGGCCCGGGGGCCGACTTCCTGTGCGTGGACTTCGACCAAGGGCCCGACGGAAGTATGCTGCTGCTCACGAACACTGGCGGCCCCAATCAGCCGCCGGACACGTACTCAGGACGCCCCCTCGAATACGTGGGGGAGTTCGTAGCAGACGGTGTGCGATGCTTCGTGTGGCGGTGCCCAGACGACGGCGAGCAGTTCGCCGAGGATGGCGATGGCACTGGTGCGACGCCATGAAACGGGCGCAGCGCGCGACGGGCGCGCACTGTCGCACCGCGTAGGTCGGGCTTCCAGCCCGACTCGTCGTTGCTCTTCGTCGTTGCTTGCAGGTTGCAGCGTGTAGCTCCCACCACAATGATTGAGCGCGTCACCACCGAATACGTCACGGTCGCTCGTAACGATGGCGTGTACGAGTGCTTCCCGGACATGTGCCGCACGCCGGGCGGCGACCTGCTGGCGGTCTACCGCGAGTCCGAGTCCCACGAGGGCCACGAGTTCTCGGACCTCGTCATCCGGCGCAGCGCCGACGAGGGCCGGACGTGGGGCGAGCGCCAGGTCATCGTGGAGGGGCCGCGCGCGGGCCGGGCGCCCGAGCACGTGAAGTACAACTGCGCGAAGATATCGACGCTTCCCGACGGGCGCATCGCCATGGTGGTCGATGAGATGCTCGCCGACCCGCGCAGCCACGCGGAGCGCTGGCGCGAGGTGCTCATCTGGTGGAGCGCCGACGACGGCCGGACGTGGTCGCAGCCGCGGGGCACCGGCATCACGCTGGGCCTGCCGGACAGCATCGTCGAGGCCGCCGATGGCGCCCTCATCATGGGCGGCCAGGTGCCCAGCGAAGCGACCGGAAAGCTCACCTGGCGCTGCTCGCGTTCGACCGACGGCGGCGCCACGTGGTCGGACCCGATCACCATCGCCGATGACGGCGAGTTCGAGCACTGTGAGGGCAGCATCATTCGCCTGCCGGGTGACGAGCTGGTGTGCTGGATGCGCGAGAACTCGCACCAGGGCTATCCGGGCTACAAGTGCATCTCGCGCGACAACGGCCTGAGCTGGGAGGGCCCGTTCCGCACGCTCATGGCCGGCTGCGAGCGGCCACAGGCGGGGCTGCTCGACGGCGGCCAGGTCCTCGTGACCTACCGGTCGAACATGCGCGGGCGGGCCTGCGGCAAGCAGAACATGTTCGCATATCTGGAGAGCGTCGAGAGCGCGCTGGAGCCCGAGCGCCCGCGGCAGCAGGGGCGCATCATCGCCCTCGACCACGATAGCCATGAGGGGACGACGGACACCGGCTATTCGGGCTGGGAGCAGCTTCGCGACGGCCGCATCCTGTGCATCTACTATATCAAGCGCGACGCGCCCATGGCCTGGATCCGCGGGCGCTTCTTCTCGGAGCACGATTTCTGAGGCCCCGCACGCTCGGCGGGCATCCCGTGTGCGCCGTTGCCCGATGCTGTTAGGTGTTAGCTGTTAGCTGTTAGCTGTTAGCTGGTAGCTGGTAGCTGGTAGCTGACGACTGATGGAGGTAATACCGTGATGAGCATGATGTCACGCAGCCTTGCCCAGGCCGACCCCGAGGTCGGTGAGATCATTGGCGGCGAGCTTGAGCGCCAGCAGACCACGCTGATGCTCATCCCGTCCGAGAACTACGCATCCCGCGCGGTCATGGCGGCCGCGGGCTCAGTGCTGACGAACAAGTACGCGGAGGGCTACCCGGGCCGCCGCTACTACAATGGCTGCATCTACTACGACGAGATCGAGAACCTCGCGCGCGATCGTGCCCGAGCGCTGTTTCGCGCCGACCACGCCAACGTGCAGCCGCACACCGGGACGTCGGCGAACATGGCAGCCTACTACGCGATGCTCGACCCCGGCGACCGGATCCTGGCGATGAAGATCGAGCACGGCGGCCACCTGTCGCACGGGATGAAGATCAACTTCTCCGGCCAGACCTACGAGGCCCACTTCTACGGCCTGTCGGAGGAGACCGATCAGATCGACTACGACAACATCCGCGACATTGCGCTGCAGGTGCGGCCGAAGCTGATCGTGGCCGGGGCCAGCGCCTACCCGCGCGCCATTGACTTCCGCCAGTTCGCCGAGATCGCGGGCGAGGTCGGCGCGCTGCTCATGGCCGACATCGCGCACATCGTCGGGCTGGTGGCGGCCGGCGCCCACCCCGATCCGGTGCCGGTCGCGGACGTCGTGACCTCGACCACCCACAAGACCCTGCGCGGGCCGCGCAGCGCCTTCATCCTGTGCAGGGCCGACTGGGCGCGCAAGATCGACCGCGCCGTCTTCCCCGGCGTACAGGCCGGGCCGCTGATGCACATCATCGCCGCCAAGGCCGTCGCCTTCAAGGAGGCGCAGAGCCTGTTCTTCCGCGAGTACCAGCGGCAGATCGTGCGCAACGCACACGCCCTGGCCGCCTCGCTGCAGGAGGAGAGCTTCCGCCTGGTCACCGGCGGCACCGACAACCACCACCTGATGCTCGTGGACCTGCGCGACCAGGACATCACGGGCAAGCTGGCGGCCGACCTGCTCGAGCAGGCCGGGATCGTCGTCAACAAGAACCTCATCCCCGGCGACGAGCGCTCGCCTGATGAGACCAGCGGCATCCGCCCCGGCACGCCGGGCCTGACCACGCGCGGCATGCAGGAGCCGGAGATGCACGAGATCGCGAAGATGGTCGCGCGCGTCATCCACGAGGGGCGCGACAGCGAGAAGGTGCTGGCCGAGGTCCGCCACCAGGTCCTGGAACTGTGCGAGGCCTTCCCGATCTACGAGCACCTGCCCTGAGGCCCAACCGCTGACGAAGACCGGCCCCCTTCGCCGCCACGGCCCCCTCAGGCCGGCGGCCAGGGGGCTGTGCCGCACAGGGGGGACGTTCCTTCATCGCCCCGCGGGGCGAAGCCGCCGGGGAAGCGAGCAATGCGCCAGAGGATCGCCCGCAGGCTGCGCGACAACCCGCAACTCGTGCTCTTCCTGCTGGCCGTGTTCGCCCTGGGAGTGGGCAACGGGATCTTCCAGACCACCTACAACAACTACCTGAGCGACATCTTCGGCATCGGCGCCACGGCACGCGGCGCGCTGGAGTTCCCCCGCGAGCTGCCCGGCTTCCTGGTCGCGCTGCTCGCCGGCGCGCTGGTCTTCCTGGCCGAGAACCGCGTCGCGGCGCTGGCGGCGGCCTTCACCGGCCTGGGCATGATCGGCCTGGGGCTGATCGACGCGCGCTGGGGCCTCATGCTGCTCTTCACCGTCGTCTGGAGCATCGGGGGGCACGTCGAGATGCCCATGCGCAGCGCCATCGCCATGAGTCTGGGGACGCAGCGCCAGCATGGCCGGCGGCTCGGGCAGACCTCGGCCGCGCGCGTGGGCGCCAACATCCTCGGGGCCCTGCTGGTGTGGCTGGTCATCGACTACGTCGGCAACAACTGGACGATCACCTTCACCGTCGGAGGGCTGGCCGCCATCGTCGGGGCGCTGGTCTACCTCCGTCTGCGTCCGGTGCAGGGCCAGAGGCAGCGGGCCAGGTTCGTCGTCAAGCGCCGCTACGGCCTCTACTACGCGCTGTGCACCCTCTTCGGCGCGCGCAAGCAGGTCTTCCTCACCTTCGCGCCCTGGGTGCTCGTGACTGTCTACGGCCAGCCCGCCTCCACCTTCGCGAAGCTGTGGATCGCCGCCTCGGTGCTCGGCGTGTTCTTCCAGCAGGGCCTCGGCGACCTCATCGACCGCTGGGGAGAGCGGCGCGTCCTTATGGCCGATGGCATGATGCTCGTGCTCATCTGCCTCGGCTACGCCTTCGCGGGCCGCCTTGGCCTGCCGCACGGCTGGCCGGTGCGGATGCTCTACGTCTGCTACGTCCTCGACCAGTTGCTCTTCGGCGTCGAGAACGCGCGCAGCGCCTACCTGGCAAAGATCGCCGAGCGGCCCGAGGACCTGTCGCCATCCCTATCGATGGGCATCTCGCTCAACCACGCCGTATCCATGCTGGTGCCCTTCATCGGCGGCAAGTACGTCTGGGACGTGTTCGGCTACGAGTGGGTCTTCGTCGGCGCGGCCGGGCTATCGGTGCTGACCATCATTGCCGCCGGCCGCGTGCGCACCCCGCAGCGCGACAGGGAGGTCGAGGAGCGCGGTGAACGCGCGGCGACCGATGACCTATCGACAGGCGGCTGAGTGGCTCGAGACGCTCGCGAACGCCGAGCGCACCGGGCTCGACGGCCGCTTCCGGCGGCGCATGAACCTCGACGCCACGTGGAGGCTCATGGAGCTGCTCGGTGGGCCGCATCGCGAGCTGCGCGCGGTGCACGTCGCCGGCACCAAGGGCAAGGGCTCCGTCGGCGCCATGATTGAGGCCGCCGCGCGCGCCGCCGGCCACACTACCGGCCTGTTCACCTCGCCCCACCTCGTCTCGTGGCGCGAGCGCGTGACGCTCGATGGCGCGCCGATCTCCGAGCAGGCCATCGCGCGCCTGGCCACGCGCGTCCGGCCGGCCGTCGAACAGGTCGAGGCCGAGGGCCTGCGCAGGCCCAGCTTCTTCGAGGCCTGCACCGCCATCGCCTTCCTGGCCTTCGCCGACGCCGACCTCGACCTGTGCGTGGTCGAGGTCGGGCTGGGCGGGCGCCTCGACGCCACCAATGTCATCGAGCCCCTGCTGTCGGTCATCACGACGCTCGGCATCGACCACGCGAAGACCCTCGGCGACACCGTCGGGGCGATAGCCGCGGAGAAGGCCGGGATCATCAAGCCCGGCGTACCCGTCGTGCTGGCGCCGCAGAGCGAAGAAGCGGCGGACGTCGTTGCCCGCATCGCCGAGGAGCGCTCGGCGCCTCTACGGATGGCCGAGCCCTTCGCGGTCGGCGAGGTGGAGCCGCTCGATCCCGCCGACGTCGCTCCGGGCGAGGTGCCCGTGCTCCGCGAGCCCATGCGCGGCGCCTACGCGGGCTCCGAGGTGGCGATCGCCCTGCCGCTGCCCGGTGAGCACCAGGCGATCAACGCGGGCGTCGTCGCGGCGGCCTGTGAGGTCCAGACCGACCTGGGCATCGGCGTCGCGCCACCCGAGTTCGTGTCCGGACTCGAGAGCGTGCGCTGGCCGGCGCGAGTGCAGGTGGTCGATGTGCGCCCGTGGCTGGTGGTGGACTGTGCCCACAACCGGCAGTCCGCGCGCGCGCTCGCGGCCGCCCTTGACCGACACCTGAGCTTCGAGCGGCTCATCGTGGTCATCGGGCTGTCGAAGAACAAGGCCGGACGCGACATCGCGCTCGAGCTGTCCGCTGCCGACCACGTCGTCATCACCCAGGCCCTGCTGCCGCGCGCGATGTCCGCCGACAAGCTCGCCGAGCGCACCGGCGACATCTGGCGCAGCTACCAGGTCATCCCTCAGCCGGCACAGGCGCTGGCACGAGCCCGGGAGCTCGCCGGGCCGCGCGACGCCATCTGCGTGACCGGGTCCATCTTCCTCATCGGCGACCTCATGGAGGCCGGCGTCGTCCGGATTCCGTCCTGGCCTCTGTAGACCACCCCGCGACGCTCCCGAGCCCGGGCGCGGGAGGACATTTCTACTTTGCTCAAACCGGACATTATCACGTTGCTGCGACAGCGCTCGCGAGCGCATTGACTGTCGGCCGCTGGGGCGGTAGAATGTACCGTCCGCGTTGCAGACAGTGGAGGTGGCGACGCACCCGCATGGCGTCCAGCAACGGCACAATCCGCATATTCGGTGCGCGCGAGCACAACCTCAAGGGCGTGGACCTCGAGCTGCCGCGCGGCAGGTTCATCGTGTTCACCGGCGTGAGCGGGTCGGGCAAGACCTCGCTCGCGCTTGACACCATCTACGCCGAGGGCCAGCGGCGCTACGTCGAATCGCTCTCGACCTACGCGCGGCAGTTCTTCGCCAACATGCAGCGCCCGCAGGTCGATCACGTGGACGGGCTGTCGCCCGCCATCGCGATCGACCAGCGCTCCTCGTCCGGCAACCAGCGCTCGACCGTCGGTACCATCACCGACATCCACGACTACCTGCGCGTGCTGTACGCGCGCGTGGGCGAGGTGCACTGCTACTCGTGCGGGCGGCCGGTCAAGGCGCACACGCCCCAGCAGATCGTGGACCGCATCATGGCGCTGGGCGAGGACACGCGCGTGCACATCCTCGCGCCCGCCGAACGCACCGAGGACCAGTCGCTCGTCGATCTGGTCCGCGACGCGCGCCGCCAGGGCTTCGTGCGCATGCGCATCGACGGCGAGATCCGCGACATCTCCGCCGGCCTGCCGACCGCGCCCGAGGGCGCGTCGCAGGTGGAGGTGGTCATCGACCGCCTGGTCATCAAGGAGGGTGTGCGCTCCCGCCTCGCCGATTCGGTGGACACCGCCCTCGAGCAGGGCGACGGGCTCATGGTCGTTGACGTGGTCGGCGGCGAGGAGATGCACCTGTCCACCCGCTTCTCCTGCCCCGAGTGCGACATCGCGTACCCCGAACTCACGCCCGCCATGTTCTCCTTCAACAGCCCGGCCGGCATGTGCCCCGAGTGTGACGGCCTCGGCACCCGGCAAGGCCTCGACCCCGACCGCCTGGTCGCCGATCCGGGCAAGTCGATCCTCGACGGCGCGCTGGAGATCTACGGGGACGTGCAAACCCGGCACGTGCGCCACATCCTCGAGGGCCTCGCGGACCACTACGGCTTCGACCTCGCCACGTCCTGGCGCGACCTGCCGCCCCGGGCGCGCGAGGTCATCCTGTACGGGACCGACGAGGAGATCACCTTCCAGTACCGCACCCGCGGCGGCCGGCGCTTCGAGTACTCCAAGCGGTTCGAGGGCCTGGTGCCCGCCAGCCGGCGCCGCTTCAATGACACCAGCTCCTCGGGCCAGAAGGCCTTCTACGACCGCTTCTTCGCTCCCCTGCCCTGCCCGGCGTGCGAGGGCGACCGCCTGCGCCCCGAGAGCCGCGCCGTGCGCGTGGGCGGCCTGACGCTGCCCGAGGTCACCCGCATGACCGCCGAGCGCGCGGCCGAGTTCTTCGACCGGCTCGACCTGCCCGAGACCGACGCGCGCCTGATGGCCGAGCTGCTGGAAGAGATCCGCGCGCGCCTGCGCTTCATGATCGAGGTCGGCGTCGGCTACCTCACGCTCGAACGCACCGCACCATCGCTGGCCGGGGGCGAGGCCCAGCGCATCCGCCTCGCCACCCAGCTCGGCTCGGGACTCGCCGGGATCCTCTACATCCTCGACGAGCCCAGCATCGGGTTGCACGCGGTCGATCAGGGGCGGCTGCTGGATGTCCTCGAGCGCCTGCGCGACCTGGGCAACACGGTCATCGTGGTCGAGCATGACGCCCAGACCATCCTGCGCGCCGACCACGTCGTGGACTTCGGCCCCGGGCCCGGCATCGAGGGCGGGCAGATCGTCTACAGCGGCGATGTCGAGGGGCTGCTGGCCTGTGAGCCCTCGCTGACCGGCCGCTACCTGTCCGGCCGACGATCGATCCCGGTGCCCGAGAGCCGCCGCACGGGCACCGGCGAGAGCCTGGTGGTGCGCGGCGCCTCGCACTTCAACCTGCGCGCCATCGACGTCGAAATCCCGCTGGGCACGCTCACCTGCGTCACCGGCGTGTCCGGCTCAGGCAAGAGCACGCTGGTGCAGGAGATCCTCTACAAGGCGCTGCGCCGCAGGCTGCACAACTCGCTCGACGCGCCCGGCGAGCATCGCGACATCGTCGGCTGTAACCACCTCGAGCGCGTGGTGAGCATCGACCAGGAGCCCATCGGCCGCACGCCGCGCTCGAACCCCGCGACCTACTCACGCGTGATGGCGCCGATCCGCGAGCTCTTCGCTCGGGTGCCCGAGGCGCGCATGCGTGGCTACGAGCCCGGGCGCTTCAGCTTCAACGTCGCGGGCGGACGCTGCGAGGCCTGCCAGGGCACCGGCACGCGCACCGTCGAGATGCACATGCTGCCCGATGTCCATGTCCACTGCGAGCAGTGCGGCGGCACGCGCTACAACCGCGAGACGCTGCAGATCCGCTACAAGGGCAAGGACATCGCCGAGGTGCTCGACCTGACCATCACCGAGGCGATGGAGCTGTTCCAGAACGTGCCGAAGATCCACCGCATCCTCGGGACCCTCGGCAGCGTCGGCCTCGGCTACCTCAAGCTCGGGCAGCCCGCCACGACGCTGTCGGGTGGCGAGGCCCAGCGGCTCAAGCTCGCGCGCGAGCTGGCGCGGCCCGAGAGCGGCCACACGCTCTACCTCCTCGACGAGCCCACCACCGGCCTGCATTTTGCCGACATAGCGCGATTGCTGCAGGTGCTCGACGAGCTCGTCGATACCGGCAACACCGTGCTGGTCATCGAGCACAACCTGGAGGTCATCAAGTCCGCCGACCACGTCATCGACCTGGGGCCGGGGGGTG
>JALGUI010000159.1 GCA_029820915.1 Candidatus Zipacnadia bacterium
CCGTAATCGACCGTCGTCCACCTGCCGTAGCGCGGCCCCTCCGCCTCAGTGCCCATCAGCAGGTGCGGCCGGTCCAGCTTCCACTGCGGCCGCATGGCCTCGTTGCTCGCGTCGTGCGTGTCGTTCATGCGCATCGACCAGAAGGCTTCCATCCCATGGCGATGGCAGAAGTCAACGATCACGCGTAGCGGGTCCGTCCCCTGCGCGATCAGCTCCGCCGTCATGTTGTTCGCGAACGAGCCCTCGTTCGTGAGGAAGGGCTCGCAGGGCCGGGTCTCGTGCGTGAAGCCCGCGAAGCTGCGCGTCGTCGAGTAGGCGATAGCACCCGCCTGGGTCTCCTCCATCCCCGCAGTCCGCACCGCCAGCAGCGCCTCCGGCGAGACGCTCTCGACCTTCGCGAACACGTCGTCGCCATCGTTGTTGTCGATCAGCCCTCGGAACCGGAAGGCGGCCTCCCTGCGCATCTGGCGCACCTCCGTGTCCGTCAGGCGGCCCTCGTCCGCCCCCGCGGCGCTCGCGAGAATCGACAGCATGACCGCGCCCATGACAAGCCCGCACGCCTCGCTCAGCATCCTGCTCGACCTCCCGCGACTGCACTGGGATATCCGCCGCTCGTGGGGTGCCTTCGCTCTCGACGCCGCAATGCCTCCGGGCGATTCGCCGGCCCGCCTGGGGAGGTCGAGGGCCTGCGCGTTGCGCTGCTCTCTACCACCGCGCGGCGCGCCGTCAAGCCAGCCCCGGGGCCACCGCGCCCGTACACCGCGAGGCGCCCGGCGATCTCGCCGGGCGCCTCCCTGGATTCTGTCGCGTTCTGAGTACTGCTACCGCCTGCGTCGCCGCCCGCCCGAGCGTCGCCCGGTCGAGCGTCGCTGGGCCGATGCGGTCGCCGCCACGGGCGTCGCCGCACCGTACTCGAAGCCGTCTACTGTGCGCACCGAGATCGGCTCGCCCAGCGCGCGCTCGATGTCCCGCACCGCGGCGCGGTCGTCGCTGGTCACCAGCGTGATCGCGTCACCGGTCCGTTCGGCCCGGCCGGTGCGGCCGATGCGGTGGATGTAGTCATCGGCGGTGTTCGGGATGTCGTAGTTGATGACGTGCGAGATCGTGTCCACATCGAGTCCGCGTGACGCGATGTCGGTCGCCACCAGCAGTTGCACCTGCCCCGACCGGAACCCGTCCAGCGCCTTCTGCCGCTGGTTCTGGGACTTGTTCGAGTGCAGCACCGCCGCATTGAGCCCCGCCCGCCCGATCTGCTTGACCAGCCGGTTGGCGCGGTGCTTGGTGCGCGTGAAGATCAGCACCGATGCGGTGTTCGTCTCGTCGAGCAGCCGCAGCAGCAGCTCGGTCTTCTGCTCCGGCGCCACCGGGCACAGGGAGTGCGCCACCGTCTGCGCCGGCGCCCTCAGCCCGATCTCGATCCGCTCGGGGTCACGCAGGATCTCGGCCGCGAACCGGTTCAGCTCCGGCGCGAAGGTCGCCGAGAACAGCATGGTCTGGCGCTCGCGCGGCGTCTGGGCCACGATCCGCCTGACATCCGGCAGGAAGCCCATGTCCAGCATCCGGTCCGCCTCGTCCAGCACCAGCGCCTCGACCCCACTCAGGTCCGCGTTTCCGCGGCGGACGTGGTCGAGCAGCCGGCCCGGGCAGGCCACGATGATGTCGGCGCCGCCGCCCAGCGCGTCCACCTGCGGCGACATGCCCACGCCGCCGTAGACCGTCGCCGAGCGTAGCTCCGTGAACCGGCCCAGCTCGCCGATGGCCGCGTGGATCTGCTCCGCCAGCTCGCGCGTCGGGGTGATGATCAGGGCCCGCAGGCGCCCGCGCGTCGCGGGCGTCGTGAGCAGGCGCTGCAGGATGGGCAGCACGAAGGCCGCCGTCTTGCCCGTCCCGGTCTGGGCGGTGCCGATCAGATCGCGCCCTTCCAGCGCCGGGGGGATGGCCGCCTCCTGAATGGCGGTGGGCTCGGTGTAACCGGCCGCCCGAATCGCGCGTCGCAGGCGGTCGTCCAACATGATACGGTTGCGTCTCATTGCACTACCTTCTTGTCGCCAGCTATCGAGGATTGTGTCCACCTGGCCCGGCGTAGCTGGTTGCGATGCGCCAGACCGACCGCACCAGAGGGTGCGGGCCGGCGCGCATGCCGGGAGCGGAGTAGCACTCATCGAGGGGGTGAATCGACTGCCAGTCAGGCTTGGGGAAGACGGCGCACGAGAACGCAGTGCGGGGGAGGATACGTCCGGGCCAAGGCCAGAGCGTCCTGAACAGCGTGCCCAACGGTGCTGCGGGGAGCTGGTTTGGTGCTCCCTCGAAGCCAGTATACCCCATTCCCCCGCAAATGGCAACCGGCCAACGGCCTCCTCACCCCCTCCGGCTGCTGCGCAGCTTCCTCACCCTCTCCCTGGCCGCAGGCAGGTCGCTGTGCGACCTGACGCTGCGTCGGGCGGGAGAGAGCGGGACGGCAACGACGAACGACCGGGCGGGCTAGGAAGCCCGCCCCTCCTGACGGCAACGACAGGAGCGGGCGGGGGGCGAGCCCACCTACCCAGTTCGGTCAGACCCCGGGGCATCTCGGCCACGGCCGGCAGGAAGGTCCCGCCCGGCTCGCGTCGAACACCTTCCCGACGCGCGACCGGAGCACCCCAGACCGACGTGACGGGAGCCGATCGACCGATGGCTGAACTCGCGATTCATGGCGGCGACAAGGCGGTCCAGTCCGACCCGGGCGATCTCTTCGCCTGGCCGATCATCACCGACGAGGACGAGCAGGCGGTGCTGGAGGTGCTGCGGCGCGGCGCCATGTCCGGCACCGACGTCACCATCGAGTTCGAGCGCGAGTACGCCGAGTGGCACGGCATGAAGTACGCCCTCGGCTTCAGCTCGGGCACCGCCGCACTGCAGTCCGCCATGTGGGCGTGCGGCGTGGGCGTGGGCGATGAGATCATCGCGCCCAGTCTCACCTACTGGGCGACGGCGCTGCCGGCCTTCAGCCTGCAGGCGACCATCGTGTTCGCCGAGGTGGAGCCCGACAGCATGTGCCTCGACCCGAACGACATCGAGCACCGCATCACCGAGCGCACCAAGGCGATCGTGCCGGTCCACTACTGCGGCTACCCCGCGGACATGGACCCGATCATGGAGATCGCCGAGCGCCACGGCATCAAGGTCATCGAGGACGTCTCGCACGCCCACGGCGCGCTCTACAAGGGCCGGCTGGTCGGCACCATCGGCCACGTCGGCTGCTTCTCGGTGATGAGCGGCAAGTCCCTCGCCGTCGGTGAGGGCGGAATGCTGATCACCAACGACCGCCAGATCTGGGAGCGCTGCATCGTCTGGGGCCACTACGGCCGCACGCGCGCCACCATCTGGACCGGGGAGCTCGAGGAGCAGTACATCACCGACCCCGAGCTGCTGCCCTTCGTCGGCCTGCCCTGGGGCGGCTACAAGTACCGCATGCACCAGCTCTCCTCGGCGGTCGGCCGCGTGCAACTGAGGCACTACCGCGAGCGCATGGAGGAGATCCAGCGGGCGATGAACTACTTCTGGGACCTCCTCGAGGATGTCCCCGGCGTGAAGGCCCACCGCCCGCCCAAGGGCTCCACCATGGGCGGCTGGTACGCGGCGCATGGGCTGTACGTCGAGGAGGAGCTGGATGGCCTGCCCATCGAGAAGTTCTGCGAGGCCGTGCGGGCCGAGGGCGTCTCGACCAGCCCGGGCTGCAACTTCCCGCTGCACCTGCACCCGCTGCTGAATGACGCGGACATCTACGGTCACGGCAAGCCCACGCGCATCGCCAACTCCGACCGTGACCTGCGCCAGCCTGAGGGGAGTCTGCCCGTGACCGAGAGCATGCCGCGGCGCTGCTACGGCATCCCGTGGTTCAAGCACTACCGCCCGGAGATCATCGAGGAGTACGCGCTGGCCTTCCGCAAGGCCGCCGAGAACGCCGATACGCTCATGGACTGACACGGCGCGGGATCTGCCGTCCGCCCTCCCGCTTGCCTATGCATTACCCACAAGTCGGGACGGCTGCGGCGAGGCCACGCGATGGACGAGCGATGCGCCGCCTTGTCGTACGGAGGGGCCGCACGAGGTGCGGCTGCGGCGCAGCCGCACCGAGGTCGGCCCGACACGGCAGTTGTCGTGCCATCAGCCATCGAGCAACGGAACGACCGAGTTGGGCCGACCTCGTCGCGGTCCTTCGGACCGCCCCTCGTGCGGCCCCTCCAACGGCAACAACCGCCATTGCTGGTCGCTGGCAGCTACGTGTGCACGAACTGCGCCGTCCCTCGACGACCGGCGGAACCGCTGCGTCGCGTCGTTGTCGTTGTGCCCCCGGCGCCCTCTCCGTGGAGTCCGGGCGCCTCGCCCGGACGGCCGTTGCCGTCCGCCGCTGCCGTCATCGCCTTCCCTGCTGCCGTTACCGCCGTTACATCCTGTGCATCCTGTCCATCCTGTTCCAACGCCGTTGTCGTCGTCGTTCGTCACCGAGCTTCCCCCGCCACCGCCGCACCGCCGAACGGCCCGTACACGCCCTCGCCCCACGTGACTTCCGCGATGCCGCCCGCTGCGACGAGCTGCTCCGCCAAGTCGGCGTCCAGCGCCGTCGAGCCCAGCTCCAGGCCCTGCTGGCGGATGACCAGGCGCTCGCGCGTGATGGCGAACTCGAGCTCGGTGGGCTCGGCGGTCCAGCGGATGCGCGCCGACAGGCAGCCCGGCGTGCGCAGGCGCAGCACCGAGCCGTACTCCGCCAGCGCCTCTTCGGGCATGAAGTCCGGCCGCTGGTCCGCGCTCACCGGCCACTTTGCCGAGGTCGAGGCCATGACCGCATCCCCCAGCGGCACCAGCGACGTGAGCCGCTGCCCCCACTGGTTGAGCACCAGCTCCCGCTCGCGGCACTGCGCCTCCCACGGGTGGCCCGGGTCCGCGTGGACCTCAGGCTGCGTGAACATCCGTCCCATCGAGTGCCACTGCCCGGCGTCGGGGTTGTAGCGCCACAGCTCCGCCCACGGCCAGACGCCCACCAGCAGCTCCCCGCCCCAGACGATGGCGGTCTGCGCCTCGCGGCTGTAGGCGGCGACGCCCTCGAGCCGCGGCGGCCAGCCCCCGAGCCGGCTGATCGCCTCGCCGTCGAACTCCCACAGCTCCCCGGATGGATACTGCCCCAGCAGCAGCCGGTCATAGAACTGGACCATCGTGTAGACCTGATAGCTGACTCCGACCTCGGGGTCGCGCAACGTCCGCCAGCCCGAGCCGTCGAACAGGTACGCCCCGCCGAGGTTCGAGCCGGTCAAGGCGCTGCCGTCGAGCTGGCCCCAGGCGAAGGTGGTCTCGCCGACGTAGGGGAGCGTCAGCACCGTGGCCCGCGCCAGGTCCACGGGACCGCCATCGTCGGGATGCCACGGGCACGCATAGAGCTTCGAGAAGCCCGTGTCATCACTCTCCCAGGGCTGGTAGCCCTCGACCTCGCCGCGCCAGATGTGGTAGAAGCACAGGTGGCCGGCGGCGTAGTAGAAGCAGCCGTAGCTGCCCCGCTCAGGCGCGTCGAGGATCGGCTCGCCGTCGTACCACACCCGACTCTTGCCGAAGGCCAACAGGCCGTCGCCCAGGCGCATGCGGCTGCGGGCCACGATGTCGCGACTCTCCCATGACCCGTCATCCGCGTCCCAGGCCCTGGTCGGGCCGCTGGTCGCGTCGATGGCCGCGAACAGCTCGCCGCCGAAGTCGAACATGTACGCCCCGTGCTCGGCCAGAGGGCGGGGGAGCCGCTCGGTGGTGAACTGCCGTTCGCCGCTGGTGGGCCGCACGAAGAACTGCACCGCGTCCCGGTCGGTGCGGAACCGCGTGTTCCAGACATCGCAGAAGCCGGCCCCGAGTACGAACCGCCCGTCCGCCGTCGTCACCTCAAACAGCGAACCGGGGCTCTGCCCGACGTCCCTGCCGAACTCGACCTGCACCGTGAAGCGCATCACGGCATCATCAG
>JALGUI010000160.1 GCA_029820915.1 Candidatus Zipacnadia bacterium
CCCCGAGTACCTGACCCCCGACGAGTGCCAAGCGCTGCTCGACGCCACCAGTGACCAGTACTATCACTCGCTCGCCACGCGTGACCGGACCGCGCTGGCGATCCTCATCTACACAGGCTTGCGGCGCCACGAACTGATCGGCATCAACCTCGCGGACATCGACCTGGCCGAGGGCACGCTGCGGGTCAGGCGGGGCAAGGGCGACAAGTCGCGTCTGCTCCCGCTGGTCGAGGAGGCGTGCAAGGTCATCAACGACTGGCTCGAGGTCCGGCCTCACGTGGAGCACGATCGGCTGCTGACCGGCCGCGACGGTCGGCCACTCGGCGTGCATGGGCTGAGCCTGCTGTTCCGCCGCGCGACGCGCCGAGCGGGCCTCGACCGCAAGGGGGTGACGCTGCACACGCTGCGGCACTCATTCGCGACCATGCTGCTGCACAGCCAGGTGGACCTGATCTCGCTGCAGCGCCTGCTGGGGCACTCGAGCATCGAGTCGACGGCCATCTACCTGCACGTGGACATGACGCGCCTGCGCGAGGCGGTGGATGCCCACCCCATGAGCGGTCGTCGCCGCCCCCAGGCCGAGCCGCGCCTGACGTCCGCCTGGCAGCCGTGAGTCACAGGCGCGCACGCGGGCAGGCGAACGTGCCGATCAGATCAGGAAGTTGCGGGTGGCGCATTGACGCACGCGTGCGCACTCGTGGAGGACCAGTCATGGGGCATCAACCATCGCGGGCGCTGCCGAGGCGTCATGTCTATCGGCCTTTCCGGCAAGGAAGATGCTCGGCGGGAGCGGACCTGCGGCCATTGATCCCTCCGTGAGGCGATCTGGCATGGCCGAGCGAGCGGCCGGCTGCCGAACGGTGCTGGTGTTCGTCTCCTCGACCTTCCGGGACATGCACGCGGAGCGCGACCGGCGTCCTCAGCCTGTGGGCGATCCATCAGCGCGTAGCCTCGGCCCATTTGTCTGCTGCCGGGTGACGCCGCCGCGCGTGGCCCTCAGCCAGAGCGGCGAGCACAGCCTGGCCAGGATTCGGCGCATCCTCGGCCACTCGCGGCTGGACACGACGGCGATCTACCTGCACGTCACCGAGGCCGAGCTGCGCGGCGCGCTGCAGGCGCATCCACTGGCGGAGGGAAGTGCCCGCTGAGTCCGGCGAGTGCCCAAGGGCGGAGGGCCATCCGCGAGCCGAAGCGAAATGCCTGCTGCACGACCTGGCGACCTGGGGCTGCCGGGGGAACGTGCAGGCGCGCGCAGGCCCCGGCGTCTCCTGGAGCGCGTCCATTTCTGCCTGTTGCCGATGACGAACCCGGACGGGTCCGCCGACGGACGGTCGCTCACCAACGGCCTGGGCGAGGCGCCGAAGTCCTCGTGGCAGCAGGCGGCGGATGGCGAAGACCCGCCTCGTGAGACACGGACGCACTGGGACTACCTGCAGCGACGTCGGCCCGCCCTTGACGCCGATATCCACGCCCACTTCCGCTGGGGGCGCCTCTGGCGGACCGTGGGGGCGGATGTCCCCGACGCGGTCCCCGAGTCGCTGCGGGAGAGGGCCCGCGTCGTCGAGGCCGCCTTGCGACGCGCGCACCCCGAAACGGAGCCGGAGGACGGGATGTCCGTGATCGACGTACGCCAGCCTGATCATCGGATCTACGGCAATCGACATCTCCACGAGTTGGGCGTGCTGCGGGTTCTCCTTCAAGGCGTTCCCGCCGGGCTCGACGCCCACCGGGCCGACGTCCAGACCTTCGCCGAGACCGTGGCGTATGCGCTGCTCGAACCATCCGAAGCCGGACGGCAGCCCATCTCGGCGAACGAGATCCAGCACAACGCGAATGGGTGCTGAGATGAAGAACTCGCCGACGTGTGTGCGTGTTCCGGGAACCCAGTTCACATTCGGCGGTTGGCTGGGACAGTATCTCGAGCGAGTTACGGAACAGTGGATCAAGGTCGTGCCGTCGTCGAACCCGGGCATCCTGCAGATCTTCCGTGACCGTGACCGGCGACCGTCGCGCAATCTCGTGGCTTTTGCCGGTGAGTTCCCCGGCAAGTACCTCACCGGTGCCGTGCAGGTACTGCGGCTGACGCATGATCTCGAACTGGAGACCGTCCTGGCTTGCTTCGTCGCGGACCTGATCGCCTGCCAGGCCGAGGATGGATACCTCGGCCCGTGGCCTCGGCGGTCACGGATGACCGGTAGGGCGCCCAACAGCAGCCCTGGTGGCGGGTCGGGCATCCTTGGGGTCCCCGACCTCCCCATTAGTCAGATCGACGACGAGCCCGACGGCGGCAGTAGCACCTGGGATGCGTGGGGGCACTATCACATCATGATGGGCCTGATGCTCTGGGCCGAGCATACCGGCGACAAGGAAGCCTGGCGCAGTGCCCGGCGGATCGCCGATCTGCTCTGCACGACGTTCCTGGGTACCGGCAGACGACTGGTGGATGCCGGCGACAAGACAGAAACCAACCTGTCCCCGGCCCACGCGCTCTGCCTGCTGCACGAGCAGACCGGGATCGCTCGGTATCTGCAACTGGCGAAACAGATCGTGGACGAATTCCAGGCACAGGGACCGCATGGGCCATTGGCCGGAGACTATGTGCGTACGGCGCTCGCGGGGAAGGAGTTCTACGAGACACCCCGGCCCAGGTGGGAGAGCCTGCACTCAATCATGGCGTTGCCGGAGCTCTACTACATCACTGGAGATCGACGCTATCGCGACGCCTTCGAGCACGTCTATTGGAGCATCGTGAAGCTGGACCGCCATAACAACGGCGGGTTCAGCAGCGGCGAGCGTGCCCGGGGTAACCCATACCTGGCTCTGCCTATCGAGACGTGCTGCACCATCGCCTGGATCGCGATGAGCGTTGAGATGCTGCGCCTGACCGGCGATTCCGTCGTAGCCGATGAGATCGAACTGTCGACGCTCAATTCCGTCGTCGGCATGCACTCGGCATCCGGGCGTTGGGTCACCTACGATACACCGATGGACGGCGTCCGCAGGGCCTCAGCTCACGCCATCGTATGCCACTCGCGGGAAGGTACACCGGAGCTGAATTGCTGCAGCGTGAACGGACACCGCGGTCTCGGCATGATCAGCGATTGGGCCGTCATGCACGACGGCGGCGATGGGATCATGCTCAACTACTACGGCCCGTCCACCATGACGGCCACTCTCAGTGCCGGGTGCACTGTCAAGCTGGTCCAGAACACCGCGTACCCGGTGGACGGCCACATCGGACTCATCGTGCATCCATCTAGGGCAACACGCTTCACGCTGAGCCTGCGGATCCCCTACTGGTCGGCCAGGACCAGGCTCAGTGTGAACGGCAAGCCGGTCAGGAACGTCACGGCCGGAACCTACTGCTCACTTGACCGACGATGGGAGAAGGGAGATCGCGTGGAGATGCGGCTGGACATGTCCGAGCATTTCTGGGTGGGCGAAGAGCAATGCCGCGGCAACGTCTCCATGTATCGCGGGCCGATTCTGATGACCTACGATCGGCGATTCAACGACGTCGATCCGGACGATCTGCCGGAACTGGACGCTCTTACGCTTGAACACCGCCACGTCACGTGGAATGGCCGCATTGAGCCGATCCTGTTGATGGAGTACCGCGACGGCAAAGGTAGAGAGCTGAGGCTTTGCGACTTCGGAAGTGCCGGCGAAGGCGGTACGCCCTACAAGTCCTGGCTGAAGATCGGCAGTGTTGCGGCCGGTTCGTTCACGCGCAGCAATCCATTGCGGAGCGTCCGGCCTTAGCTCTGCACAATTGAGGAGCGAACATGCCAACGATCAGCGTCCGCCGATTTGAGTATGAAGCGCTCAAGGCCGAACTGAGACCCGACGACAGGATCGTGGTTCTCAGCTGCGACAGCTGTGCGAAGCAAAGCAACGGACTGGGTGGTGAGCAGGGCCTCAGGAGCCTGGCCGACAAGCTCGTTGCGGACGGCTTCAATGTCCTGCACCGGGAACTGCTTCCCATCGCATGCTCTCCCGAACAGTTGAGGGATCGCCTCCAGGACGAGGAGACGCGAAAGCTGTTCGCAGAGGCCGATGTCATTATCCCCCTCTCGTGCCAGGCAGGCGAGAACAGGGCAAGTGAGCTCCTACCGGGGCTGCGGATTCTGCGAGTCACCAGGACGTTGGGAAAGGGATCGTTCTCGCCCGAGACAGGCGCTCGTCTCACAGAACCACTCGCAGACGTCGGGCTGGGAACCGACGATCCCGAGGGGATGCCCCTCAGTGACGCCGCCGAGCGGCTCGGTTTGCACGCCGGGAAGTTCTGACCGGCGCCGCGCCAGGCCTTGCAGACAGCGCGACGGCCGAACGGTCGGCGGAACGGCCGAATAGAACAGGAGATCGAGATGCGCATCGATCCGGGCCGGCCGTCAGCGTCCGGGCAAGGCTCTGGCTGCTGTGGGATATCCGCCAGGAGGCCGGCTGGCTTCAGTCCGACGCACCTTCCGGAGCGTGGCCGTGCCCCCGAAGACGGGTCCAGGTGTCATGTTGGAGTCTGAGGCATCTGGGCTCATGGAGGAGGCAGGACCATGGGACGCAAGCGGCACACGCCCGAGCAGATCATCAACAAGGTCAGGCAGGCGGAGGTGGAGATCGCCAACGGCGCGACGGTGGCGCAAGTGTGCAAGCAAATCGGCGTCACCGAGCAGACCTGCTATCGCGGGCGCGGCGAGCATGGCGCCATGCGCGTCGATCAGGCCAAGCGCCCCTAGGAGCCGCCCCAACCACGCTGCATTCGTCCCCCAAACCAGATCGGGCTGGTCCACGCGGTGTGTCCGTCCGCCTGCCGAACGCGAACCAAGTAGAAATGCTCGGCTGCGCAGCCCGCGTCCGCGTCCTCGAACTGTGCCTCAAGCCGCCTCGCGTCTGGGCTGCAATTCTGGATCGGCCGTCCATCCCTCAGAAGCTCAACGCAATCCAGCGGTGCTGTGCCATCGACACTGACATCGAATGTGCGGGGCATCCCCACTGCCAACTCGCTGCCCATCGGCCGGCCGTTGCTGTCGAACCTGACGGCGACCCTCGCACCTGACGTGGCGAATACGCGACGGGCGAGCAACGCCTCGGTCAGCGCCTCAATCGTCAGCTCCGCGGCCCGCACGCCCATTAAGCCGGCACGTCTTGGACAGCTCGGCTCGGGGAATGGATTCCCCGGCATCGAGTCGTGAGTGTCACTGCCGCCAACCAGACCCAGCCGCTTGCCGCCGCGCAGAAGACGGAGGATGCGCTCTTCCTCATCAACGAGCGGCCTCTGCTTCTGCCACATCTCCGCGAGCACTTCGCGATCGTAGGTGGTGGTGTGGTGATGCCCGGTCACGAAGCCGCCGTACTCCCTGACCGTCTCGTAGAACTCATCGAGGGTATTGCAGAAGACGGTATCTGGATGGAAGCGAGACTGCAGGATCGGCTCCTGTGCCGGCGGGCGGCTGTCGCAGAAGATGGGCGGGACGTTCTCGGACCGAGGGAAGTAGACGCAGCGGTGGCTGTCGTCCGGCGGAGTGCCGCACTCGAAGCCGGCGAAGGCCACGAATTCGCCCGGGCGCGTATGTCTGCGAGCCGCAGCCTTGACCTCCTCCCACACGTTGCCCACGCAGGTGTTGTAGCTGAACAGCATGGCCGCACAGAAGTCCAACTCGGTGACAGTCTCTGCGTAGTCGTAGAAGTCATCAAGCGGCCGCTGATTGAAGGCCATCCCGTGGATCTCGCCCCAGAACACGCCCGGGGTGCGGCGCCGGTTGGCGGCCGGTATGGCGGGGTACGCCCCCAAGATGGACACCTCGGTGTGGAGGAGCCGGCGGACGAGTGCGTCGTGATGCACACGTTCGCCTGAGGACCTCTCGACGAAGGCCCGGTACCCTCGGAACCCGGCCGGCGCGAACTCCCAGTGCGCGTCGGGGTCGGCCAGCAGCCAGAAGCGAAAGGGGGCGATCGGTCGATCGGGCGCACGCCAGTCGCGGACCGGCACTCAGCCAGTCCGCAGGACTCGGGCACCTCAGGATACAGGTCGAGAGTGCGGATACTGCTGATCTCTGTCGGTAGTGCCTGGCCATCCGCGTCACGGGCGACCAGGGAGTTCTCCTGCCCGGCGTTCTTCATCTGCAGCCAACCGGCGTCCTGACGGATGTCCCACAGCAGCCACAGCCGCGCCCCCGCCTGCAGGGGGCGGCCGACATCGAGGCGCAGCCGGACGTCGGACACCGAGCCGGTGTCGAGAACGGGTGACGACAGGAGCTGAAGCTCCACTGCCTGGTCTCCTCGGGGTCGGATCAGTATCGACCGAACTCGCGACCGGCATCGGCAAGCGCGCGAACGTTCTCAGGCGGCGTCTCGTAAACCAGCGAGTTTGACCCGTCCATGATGTACGCGCCGCCGGGCTTATAGATGGCGAGTCGGTGTTGCACCATCTGCCGGATCCGGTCGGGGCTGCTCAGGTACACCTCATTGACGGCGTCTATCCCGCCCATCAGGCACAGGTCATCACCGTACTTGCGCTTCATGGTCGCCGGATCAGCGTCGCCCATCGGGGGCGGCGTCATTGTCATGAGGCAGTCCGCGCCCGTGCTGACGTAGAAGTCGCTGAACCGGTCGATCTTCCCGTCATCGTAGTAGATGTAGAGTGCGTCGTACTCGTGCGCAAGCTGCACCTGTTTGATGGCGTGTGGCAGGAACATCTCCTCGTAGATATCCGGGCTCCACCCGGAGCTGGGGGAGGTGTAGAACCACCAGCTCTGCAGCACCTCAAACCCCGCCTCAAGCAGAGTCCGGGTCTCGCGCATCATCGCCCGCGCTCCGATCTCCACAATCTCCCGGAACGCCTCACGGTCATCGTAGTAGAGCATCATGAAGTCGTCCTGCCGCATGACATCTCGGCAGTCGATGGGACTGTAGAGTCGATGGGACTGTAGGCGCTAGCGACGCCCAGACCCTGATCGCCAATACGCCGCTGAGCCTCGCAGCCGCGCTCCACATCCATCGTCGCGGGGTCGGCCATCATGTACTCCAGCAGCGGCACATCCCGGCTCACGTCCTTGACCAGCGGCTCCACGATCTCGGGGCCGTCGCCCGAGCCGTTCTCCACTATCAGTGCCTGCTTGATATCGTGGAGGTCGCCCTCCGGAGTGTGGATGGTTCGCTCCCAGTAGTTGCGCCCATTGCGTACCTCGTGATGGATCTCGACCTCCACGTCGTCGCGCCAGCGAGTTGTCTGTGGGTAAAAGCATGGCAGGGCCGGCGACACGACTCTGCGGTAGAGGTCAAGGTCGAACTCCTCACGCGCCCGCAGCGCGCGTGCGAGAGTGTCCGGTTCATCGGCGTAGTAGCTGCGGAGGAACTTCCACATGCGCAGGGGCATCGGTACGCGGTCCGGCTGCCCGCCACGCAGGGCGCAGAGCAGACGTTCACGCGATGTCATGGGAGCATCCTCTTCCCGCACGTGTTTGCCCCACGATCTCAGCCGTCGCATCAGACCGCACGTGTTTGCCCCACGATCTCAGCCGTCGCATCAGACGACTCGGTGGCCCGCGGGACCGCGACAGATTGGCACACGGAGTTCGGATCCTCAGTCCGAGCTTCTCATCCAGTTCGCGGTGCGCCAGCAATCCAGCGTCCGAAGTGATCTTGCCGCCCACAAACTCCAGCCGCACCGGAGCGTCGAATCCCAGGCTCAACGGCTCCTGTTGCCTTCCACCCATTGGGTGCCTCCGGCGACCATTGCCGCAATGCCCGCTACGGACCGTCTGCCGTCAGGTTCTTGCCGCCCGTGCCAAAGACCGCCCCGGTGATATGGGTAATGCGGGTCCAAGCGGCCTTCCCGCACACGCCCATCTACTTGCGCGCCGACAGCGGCTTCGAGGGGCCCAAGCTCTACGAGTTCTGCGAGGGCGCGGGCATCGACTTCACCATCGCCATAGCCGCTACCGCGCTGTGCAAGCAGCGCAGCGACGAGGTGCAGCAGCAGGCGGTCGAGCAGTACCAAGCCACCGGCCGCAAAGCCAGGCTCTACGACCACTGGGCCCACCAGTCCCGCTCACGAGCGGGATGGGACCACCAGTTCCGGGTCATCGCCAAGGCCGAGGCGGGCGCGGAGGGCACCAACCGGCGCTTCCTGGTCACCAACCGGCCGGGCGATGCCCCACGCCTGTTCAACTTCTACGAGCGCCGCGGCCAGCACGAGAACCTGATCAAGGAGCTCGAGCTCGACCTCAAGGCGGACCGCCTGTCCTGCCATCGTTTCGAGGCCAACTGCTTTCGCCTGGTGCTGTTCGCGCTGGCCTACCAGCTGCTGAACCTGTTCCGGCGGCGGCTGAGCAACCCGGCGCTGCGCCGGGCCACCATCGGCACACTGCGCGAGCGGCTGTTCAAGGTGGGCGCGCTGCTGCGCCAGAGCAC
>JALGUI010000161.1 GCA_029820915.1 Candidatus Zipacnadia bacterium
GGGTGCGGGTGTGTGCCGGTCTCGTGCGAGCGGCCATGCACGGTCGGCACGCTGCACAGCGGCTCGACCGCGCCGGTCTCGGCGTCAATGAGCACCAGCATGTCCGTATACTCGCCGCCGTAGCAGTCGGTGACGATCATCGAGCCGTCGGGGCTGTAGGACGGGTGGCCCTGCGCCAGGTCGGTGATCTTGCGCCTCCCGGTGCCGTCGGCGTTCACGATGTAGAGCCCGTCGGCGCAGTTGCCGATGACCTGCCGGGAGTTCGGGTGCCAGATGTGGTGGTGCGCGAAGGTCATCACGAAGCGCAGATCGCCGCCATCGGCGTCGGCGATGTAGATCTCCTTGACGAGCTGGCTACCCCGCCCGTCATAGCCGACCAGCACCACCATGACCTTGCTGCCGTCGGGCGACCACTTGCAGTTGGTCAGGCCGAGCTTCGCGCACCGATCGTGCATCTCGCGCGTGGGCGAGAGCGCCTCGATGTCGGTGGTGCGGCACAGCAGCGTCACGTCGCCGCCGTCGGGCGCGGCGGAGTAGAGGCCGCGCACCGGATCGTCCTCGTCCCGACCGTTCTCCATCCACAGCAGCCGGCCGGTGGCCCAGGAGACCTGGCGCACGCCGAGGGGGATGTGGTCGATCTCGCCGGTCTCGAGCCGGACGCGGGCGGTGCCGCTGACCCGCGCGCCACCGTCGTCCTCGAAGTGGGTGTGGTAGTAGATGCTGCGGCCATCGGGCGCCCAAATCGGGAAGGCCCCGGTGTGCATGCTGAAGCTGTCGCCCTCCGCGATCGTGCGGATGTCGGTCCCGTCGGCGTCCATGACGTGGATGGCGGCGTCGCGCGTGCCGGGCAGCGCGGAGCTGAAGGCGATTCGCGAGCCGTCCGGGCTCCACGGGGAGATGTCGTAGTAGGCGTGCTTGTCATTGAACGGGGAGTGTGTCAGACGCACGACGCGCCGGCCGGTGATCGGGTCGGCGAACTCCTCCCGCTCGGTCGAGCCATCGGGTCGCTCCGTCGGCAGCATCTCATATCCCTCCGCGGCGAGCACGCGCACGCCCTGCCCGGGCGTGGTCGAGCCGATCCAGGCGCGCGTGAAGTCCGTCGCCGGGAGCGCCAGCTCCAACGTCTCGCCGACGATCAGTCGCGACGCGCTATCGAGGCGCTCGAGGGTCAGCGTCACCGCCTCACCGGCCCGCCAGCCGGCGGGGCTGATCTCATGACGGGCGTCGCCCACCGTGACGCCATCCCCGGCGATGTCGATGGCCAGGTTGGGCGCGTCACCCGTGCCGAGCATCAGCCGGAGGCCGTCAGCGCCGAACATGTCCACGGCGAGGTGCACGCGCACCGAATCGGGCAGGTCGGTCGCCAGCTCGACGAGGCCGGACAGCGGGCCGGCCTCGGAGACGTCCCCGGCGACGACCTCCGGCCGCAGCCACAGGCGGCCGCGCGCCACGCAGCCCTCGGGCGGCTCGTCGCCCACGCCGGCCTCGGCGAGGATGACGTCGTCGATCCACAGCGGGCGCAGGTCGTAGCCCGCGAGGACCTGCGGCACGGCCTCGGGCATGTCCTCGTCGAGCGTGAAGGTCCACTCGTGGCGCCCCCAGGTCTCTCCCACCTCGAACTCCGGGCCGCCCACCGTCCCGGGGCCATCCGCAGCGCGCAGTCGCAGGCTCGCGGCCCGCGGGCCGTCGCTGCGCAGCCGCGCCGAGAACACGTACTCGATCCCGGCGCGCAGTGAGACGGTCGGCGCGTAGAGGTGCACGTTGGTCGGGTACTGCTGGTCCGTCGGCGCGCTGAGCGCGGACGGCGTGACGCACAGGTTACCGTCCTCGCACGCCAGCTCGGCCTCGGCGCCGCGGTTGAGCCGGAGCTGCCAGGCGTGCGTCTCGTCCTCGAAGTCAGAGACGAAGCGCACCAGCGACGCGGACGGCCCGGCCAGCGCCTGGGCGAAGGTCACGTAGTCGGCGGGCGCGAGGTCGGCGGCGGAGGCCTCGGCGATAGTGACGGCGTCAATCCAGACGGGCCGCGTGCTGTCGCCGAGCAGGATCTGCGGGACGCCATCGGGGTAGTCGATGGGCAGTGCGAAGGCGAACTCGAAGCGCTCCCAGGTCGGCCCGATTTCCATGGGGCCGCTGGAGACCGACTCCTCGACGCTGTTGCGCCGCACCTTGATGCGCAGCGGCCGCCGGCCGTCGCTGCGCAGCCAGGCGGACAGCACGTAGGGGGTCCCGGCTCGCAGTTCGAGGGTCTCGTAGCGCAGGTGGACGTTGGTGCTGAGCTGCCGGTCATCCGGCGCGTTGAGCAGCCTCGGAGTGACGCGCGCGCAGCGTGAGCCGAGCACGCCGCCATCGTCCCCGGCCATGTCGCCCTCGGCGCCGCGGTTGAGCACCAGCCGCCAGCCCGCCACGTCGCCCTCGAAGCTCTCCGCCAACACGACCGGCCGATCGGCCGGCTCGGCCGCGACCTGACAGGCTGCACAGACGAGGAGTCCGCCGAGCAGGATGAGCGTTCGCCTCATGACATCACCCCAGTGCGCCGGTGGCAACTGCGCACGGCCGTGGCACGTTCGTGTAACAGTATGGTATCGGTCGGCGGGAGCGGTCAAGTTCGCCGAGTGCAGGGCCGATCCCACCTGTGGAAGGACCGACGGACCGGGTCGCGCAGGCGAGCCCGCCCGGTGCATAGAGGATTTGGCTCGGATCTCGGGCCACCTTGGGGTCCGTCGGCCATAGACACCGGCGAGGGTGGCCGAGAACGACTGCGGAGACACCGGAGGCTGTGCGCAGGCACGCCCATCTCTCACCCCGGGGCCCGCAGACGTCGGGACGAGTCGCGTGAGACGCGACGGCAGAGTCCCGGTGAGGGGCGCGAGATACCCGGCTCGCGCCCCTCTTACTTCATGCGTGTCACAGGCCCGGCATCTCATCCTCACTGATCCGCTGGACGCCGTAGGCGGTGAGCTTGAAGGGCGTGCGCGCCCGGTCGCGGGCGCGGGCCCAGATCACGAACCCCTGCGTGGAGCGCTCATACTTCTCGATGGCGGCGCCGTCGAAGTTCTCCAGAATCCGCAGCGCATCCTCGGGGCGGAAGTCGAGCTCCCTGAGCGTGAACGGATCAAGGAACTCCGGGTAAGTCGGGTACCCTGAAATGGAGGTGTGCATGCGACGCAGCGCCTCCATGGCGGCGGTGCGCCGCGCGTAGTCGGCGGCCCCGATCGCCCAGCTCGACTTGCCAATCCCCAGGATCGACAGGGGCAGATCGAGGATGCTGGTGAGCCGCAGCTCCGTGCTCTTAAGCCACGAGTCGGGCTCGATCCGCCGGGTCAGGGCCGGCTGCGCGAAGCTGCTGCGCGTCTGCGGGTCTATCTGCTGCCAACCCGCCGGTGGGTCGCCGTAGGCCACGGAGGTCGAGGCGCCGCCGGCGATCATGGCCGCCCTTCCTCGGAAGCCGTCCACGCGCACCGCGCCATCGTTGCAGGAGATCTGCGTGTCATTGTAGCCGGGGTCGTACGCCACGTGGAAGCGGGTGCCGCGTACGGCCGCCACCGACGACGGCGTGTGGACCCTGCACCTGGACCTTTCACCGAACTTGGGAGAGATGCGCGCCCACATGTGGCCGAAGCCGAGCGTGAAGGAGCGGCCGCGCCACATGCCGCCGCGACTGTACTCGAGCAACTCGATGACGAGGTGCGAGGCGGGCGCGAGCGTGACGACGCTGCCGTCGGGGAAGTCGAGCGTCGCCCAGCAGTTCTGCCCCGTCTGCACCTCGCCGCCGTCCTCGAGCTGCAGGTCCACCGCCAGCGGCTGTACGGGCTCATCTCTCGCCACCCGGGCGCGACCGGGGCCGGTCGCCTGCGTCACCACAGCGTAGAACTCCAGGTTCTCGCGGCGCACGCCGTCGGCGATCACGACTACGAAGACGATGGCGAGCACGACGAGGATGCGCGGGTCCGCGTACTTGCGCCACAGGAGGGCTCGTCGCTTGCGCGTCTCGCGGCCGGTCTGCTGCTTCTTGACGTCCACGAACGCCTGAGCGAGGGTCTCCGCGTCCGTCTGCGGCTCCTTCTTCTTCCGGAACCAGGGCAGCATAATCCGCTTACTCCTTTCCCGCGTCGCCGGCGCCGGCCTCGCCAACGCCCGGTTCGCCGGAGACCTCACCGTACTCGTCCACCAGCGCGAGGATGCGCACCGTCTGCTCCCGCCCGCGCACCTCGGTCTCCCCGATCTCCGTCAGCGCCGCGAGGGCGGGCGGGATCCGCGCGGCGGCGGTCTCACTGGCCAGGAACTGCAGGCCCCAGGTCTTGGTCAGCTCCTCGATGCGCGAGGCGGTGTTGACCGAATCCCCGATGGCAGTGTACTGCATCCGCCGATCGCTGCCAACGTTCCCGATAATCGCCTCGCCGCTGTGGATGGCGATGCCGATGCGGAAGGGCGTACGATTGTCCCGCGTCTCCCAGAACCGGTTGAGCACGTCCAGGCGGCTGAGCATCTCCAGCGACGCCTGCATGGCCAGCTCCGCGTGGTCGGGCTGATTGCCGAAGGCGTTCCAGATGGCCATGATGCCGTCGCCCATGAACTTATCGAGGTAGCCGTCGTGCTCGAAGATGGCGATGCTCATCTGTGACAGGTACTCATTGAGCTGCGTCACCCAGACTTCCGGCGCCAGGCGCTCGGACAGCGTCGTCGAGCCGCGCACGTCGGCGAACAGCAGCGTCACCTCGCGCTTGACCCCCTGCGAGACCAGCTCCGGCTCGTCGGTGAGCTGGCGCAGCACGTCCGGCGAGACGTAGGCCGAGAACTGCTGGCGCACGAGGCGCTTGTCGCGGCCCAACCGCTCGGGGATCGCGACCAGCAGCGGCAGGACAGCCGCGAGCAGCACGGCCCCGTAGGGGATGACGCTGCGCAGGAAGGTGAAGGCGAAGAAGAACGAGGGCAGCGCGACCGCGACCACGAGCAGCGCGCCCAGCAGCGGCCCGAGCGTCTCCCCGCTGCTCCACGCCAGCCAGCCGACCGCCAGGCCGAGGATCAGCGCCAGGATGGCCCAGGCCAGGCTCTTCGTGGCCTGAGTGCGCGCGCCGGTGTGCAACAGCGAGTTGACGACGTTGGCGTTGGTCTCGACGCCGATGAACTCGCGGCCCGTGGATCGATAGGGCGACGGCCGGATGTCGTGGAGACCCGGCGCGCTCGCGCCGATGAGCACGATCTTGTCGCGGAAGCGCGACGCGTCCACGTGGCCCTCGAGCACCTCCCACACGCCCACGCGCTCCACGGTGCCCGTAGGCCCGCAGTAGTCGATGAGCATCGCGCCATCCGCGTCGAGCGGGCAGCGCTCCCCGGTCAGGTCCAGGAGGCCTTGCGGCACGCCGGCCACGATCTGCTCGCCCGAGACGCCAGACGCAAGCCGGGCGATGGCCGTGCTGATGTGCGGGTAGACCTGACCGTCTGAGCCCCGCCGCAGCGGCTCGACGCGCCGGTAGACGCCATCGGCGTCGGGCGTGATGTCCACGTAGCCGATAGCCGCCGCGGCCCCCGCCAGCGGCGAGGTGGGCGGCATCAGGTTCTCGACCTGGATGCCCATCAGCGCCAGCGGCCCGGGCGGGGCGTCGTAGCCCCAGGCCACCCGGGCGCGGTCCGCGGAATGCTCCATCTTGACCGCCCGGTAGGCGGCCAGCACGACGTTGCCGGCGTCGGCGATCGCTTCGCCGAACAGCCCATCGCCCTCGGGATCGTTCGGGTCGGGCTCGGCGAAGATGACGTCGAAGGCGACGACGCGGGCACCGTCGAGCTTGCGCAGGAGATCCGCGTGGGTGCGCCGCGACCACGGCCAGCGCCCCTGATGCCCGGGCTGCAGGCTGATGTCGTCGATGGCGACGATGATGATGTCGGCGGGTGGCTCGGGGACGGAGTATTCGTACGCAAGGTCGTAGGCGAAGTTCTCGATGAGAGGGAAGAAGAAGAGGCTGGAGGT
>JALGUI010000162.1 GCA_029820915.1 Candidatus Zipacnadia bacterium
CCGGAAAGCGCCGGTTGCGCCGAGTTCGTCGGATTTGCATCGCCGTAGAGGGGCCTCAGAGCCCCGTAGCCAGCCGGTCGTGTCCGACGAGCGACTTCTCGGCCAAGTCTCTAGACGTCCCGCCGCCGGCGCTCGAGCAACCACGGGAGCCAGGCGCCGTACCGCCGCAATAGCGCTGGGAGGAACGCGCGTGTCTGACAGCTACGACTTCAGGTCCATCGAGCGCAAGTGGCAGGACTGGTGGCGCCAACAGGGGTTGTTCCACGTCGAGCGGCGCGAGGATCGGCCGAAGTTCTACTACCTGGACATGTACCCCTACCCCTCCGGGGAGCTGCACATGGGGCACGTGCGCAACTACATCATCGGCGACGCCTTCGCGCGCTACAAGACCATGCAGGGCTACAACGTCCTGCACCCGATGGGCTGGGACTCGCTGGGCCTGCCGACCGAGAACGCGGCGATCAAGTTCGGCGTCCACCCCATCGAGTGGACGAAGCGCTGCGTGGGCAGCATGAAGGAGCAGTTCGACCGGCTGGGCATCAGCTACGACTGGTCGCGCGAGATCGACACCTCGGACCGGGAGTACTACGGCTGGACGCAGTGGCTGTTCCTGCAGCTCTACGAGCACGGTCTGGCCTACCGCGGGCCGGGGCTGGTGAACTGGTGCCCGGGGTGCGCCACGGTGCTGGCGAATGAGCAGGTCGTGGGCGGCGCGTGCGAGCGCTGCGACGCGATCGTCGAGCGCACCACGCGCGAGCAGTGGTTCTTCAGGACCACCGAGTACGCCGAGAAGCTGCTGGAGGACCTGGCGGTGCTCGACCGCTGGCCGGAGCGGGTCGTGCGCATGCAGGAGCACTGGATCGGCCGCTCCGAGGGCTTCTCCTTCACGCTCGACATCGAGGGCCACGAGGAGCGGATGGAGGTCTTCACCACCCGCATCGACACCGTGTACGGCGTGACCTTCATGGTGGTCGCGGCCGAGCACCCGCTGGTGGGGACACTCACGGCGGGCACCGAGTTCGAGGAGCCCGTCCGGCGCTTCTGCCAGGACGTGATGGCCGAGAGCGTCATGGAGCGCACGGACGAGGCGACGGCGAAGCGGGGGATCTTCACCGGCGCCAGCGCCGTCCACCCGCTGACGGGGGAGCGCGTGCCGATCTGGGTCGCCAACTACGTGATGATGGACTACGGCACCGGCGCGATCATGGCCGTGCCCGCGCACGATCAGCGCGACTTCGACTTCGCGCGCCAGTACGACCTCCCGGTGGCGCCCGTCATCCAGCCGACCGGGGAGCAGTTCGACGGCGACACCATGACCGAGGCGTACCTGGGCGATGGCGAGCAGATCAACTCGGCGCAGTTCTCGGGCCGGCCCAACCGCGAGGCGCTGGAGCAGATCGCGGACCACATGGAGGCCGAGGGGATGGGCCGGCGGGACGTCAGCTACCGGCTGCGCGACTGGTGCATCTCCCGCCAGCGCTACTGGGGCGCGCCGATCCCGATCATCTACTGCGACGCCTGCGGCACGGTGCCCGTGCCGGAGGAGGACCTGCCGGTCGAGCTGCCGCCGGACATCGAGGTCACGGCCAGCGGCGACTCGCCGCTGTCGCGGCACTCCGAGTTCATGAACGTCGAGTGTCCCAGGTGCGGCGGGCCGGCCAGGCGCGAGGCCGACACCATGGACACCTTCGTCTACTCGGCCTGGTACTTCCTGCGCTTCCCCAGCCCGCACGAGGACCGGGCGCCCTTCGACCGCGGCGACGTGGAGTACTGGCTGCCGGTGGACCAGTACGTGGGCGGCATCGAGCACGCGACGGGGCACCTGATGTACTCGCGCTTTATCACTAAGGTGCTCCATGACCTGGGCCGGGTGAGCTTCCGCGAGCCCTTCGCCAGCCTGTTCACGCAGGGGATGGTCTACAAGGACGGCGCGAAGATGAGCAAGTCGCGGGGGAACGTGGTCACGCCGGACGAGATCAACGACCGCTACGGCGCCGACAGCGGCCGGCTGTTCAGCCTGTTCGTCGGACCGCCCGACCAGGACAGCGAGTGGAGCGACGAGGGCGTGGTGGGTGCCTACCGCTTCCTGTGGCGCGTGTGGCGGCTGGTCACCGAGCACCTGGACGCCTGGGACGGTGACTTCGCCGACCACGTGCCCGCCGACGGCGCCGAGGCCCAGCGCGCGATCCGCCGCAAGACCCACCAGACGATCCTGAAGGTCACGGCGGACCTCGAGGAGATGGCCTTCAACACCGCGATCGCGGCGGTGATGGAGCTGTCGAACGAGCTGGGCTCGTTCGCACAGAGCATGGACCGGGAGAACGCCGGCGATCGCGCGGTGTTCAGCGAGGGGATCAGGGACCTGGTGGCGTTGCTGTCGCCGATCACGCCGCACATCTGCGACGAGCTGTGGGCGCGGATGGGCCTGGAGCCGTCGCTGTTCGAGCACGACTGGCCGCGGGCCGACGAGTCGCTGGCCGCCGAGGAGACCAGCACGATCGTCGTCCAGATCAACGGCAAGGTCCGCGACAACCTCGACGTGCCCGCCGGCACGGACATGGCCGCGGTGGTCGAGATGGCGCTGGAGCGCGAGAAGGTCGCGAAGTACGTCGAGGGCAGACAGATCGCGAAGACCATCACGGTGCCGGACAAGCTCATCAACATCGTCGTCAAGTAGCAGGTCGCCGGGCGGGTGACGCATCGGTGCTCGACAGCCTGACCCCCGCGCAGAAGACGGTGCTGGCGCTGGCAGTCGGCGTGCTGCTGGTGGGCTTCTGGCTGAGTACCGGCGGCGTGCGCGACGGCGAGGCGCCCGCCGAGCGGCGCGCCGAGTACGCCGGCCCCGAGCCCGAGGCCAACAGGATCATCGTGCACGTCATCGGCGAGGTGCAGCGGCCCGGCGTCTACACGCTGTCGGCGGGAACGCGGGTGATGGAGGCGATCCGGGCCGCCGGGGGCTTCACTCCCCGCGCCCGCCGGGAGTCGGTCAACCTCGCGGCCTTCTGCGACGACGGCGAGCAGGTGTGCGTCCAGGCGCTGCCCGAGGAGCAGACTGCGCCGGTCACCGCGGCGCCCACCCCGGCTCCCGAGCCCGAGCAGCGGTCCGCGGCCGCTCCCACCCCCCCGCCATCGGTCGGCGCGGCCGCGCGGCCGGCGCCGCATACAGCGGCTCCACCAGGAGTGGCCGCACAGGACCTGCCCGACTTCCTCACGAGCCGACGCGGGTCGCCGATCCGCCTCAACTACGCGGGCCTAGAGGAGCTGCAGGAGATCCCCGGCGTCGGGCCGGCACTGGCCAAGCGTATCATCTACTACCGAGCCATGCACGGGCCATTCCACAGCTTCAGTGAGCTGGACAACGTCGAGGGCATCGGCCCGGCGACCATCGAGGAGATCCGCATCAGCGCCACGCTGAACTGACGCAGACCATGGCAGCAGACGACAGGCGGCATGGCCACATGGCTCACGCGGACCCCGACGCGGACGGCCACGATGGCCGCCCCGCCGAGCGGCCTGACCCGCGGTTGGCCGCCCTGATCCATCGTCCGCTGCTTCTCGCCTGCGTCGCCCTCCTGCTGGGCATCGTGCTGGCGCGCGCACTCCACCCCGGGCCCGGCCCCGTCGCCATCGTGTGCACGGCCGCGCTCGTGGTGACCCTGGCCACCATCCGACTCGCCCCGGCGGTCGCGTGGGCGGGCCTCATGCTGGCCTGCCTCGCCTTTGGCGGCTTCCGCTATGAGGCCGCGAGCCTTCCCCCGGCGCACGACATCTCCCGACTGGCCGGCGCGCGGGGAGTGACCATCGAGGGGACGGTGGTCAGCCCGCCCGAGGAGCGGAGCTGGAGCCGGTCATTCCGCCTGCGCGTGACCGGCGTGGTCACGCGGCCCGCGCACAGCGGGGACCTCGGTGGCACGGTCATCGTGCGCGCGCCACGGGCCACGCAGGTTGAGCTGGGCGATCGCGTTCGCCTGGGCGATGCTTCGATCAAGCTGCCGCCGACCGCCAATGAGCCGGGCGAGTTCGACTACCGCGCCTGGCTGGCCCGGCAGGGCGTCACGGCGCTGGTGAGCGCGCGCGACGTCGAGCATATCGGCAGCGACACCGGCTGGCGCCTGGGGCCGGCAAAGGCCGGCCTGGCGCTGCGCGAGCGCGTGGTGGGCTCAATCGATGCGGCGATGCCCGGCCGTGACGCGGCCCTGTACTCGCGCCTGCTCGTGGGGATGGTCTACGGGCTGGAGGCGTCGCCGCTGCCCGAGGAGATCGTCGAGGAGTTCCGGCGGGCGGGCACGGTACACCTGCTGGTGGTGTCCGGCGCGCAGATCAGCATGATCGCGGTCGCGATACTGGGGCTGACAGGCGCGCGGCGGCTGCGCAACCTGCGCTGGTGGCAGGCGGCGCCGGCGATGATCGGCGTGCTGGTGCTGGTGCTCATCGTGGGCATGGAGTCGTCGGTCACCCGGGCGGTCGCGATGTTCGCGCTGCTCGTCCTCGCCGGGCTGACCCGGCGCGACTACGATGTTCACACCGCCATCGCCCTCTCGGCCGCCGTCATCTGCGTCTTCGACCCGCACGCGCTGTTAAGCCTGAGCTTCCAGCTCACCTTCGCCGCCACGCTGGGCGTGGTGCTCTTTCTGCCCGTCGAGCCCATGAGACGGCTTGACAATAGCCCGGCCGGACCGCCGCTGCCGGCGGTGCGCGCGGTGTTGTGGGGTACGCTGGGCGCGTGGGTGATGACCACGCCGCTGTTGGCGCACAGCTTCTCGGGCTTCGCGGTGAGCGGGAACCTGGCGAACCTGGTCAACGTTCCGCTGTCCTTCGCCGTGATGCTGCTGGGCTTCCTGGCGCTGCCGATCGCGCTGGTGCCGGGGACCGCGCCGCTGCTGTGGCTGCTGTGCTGGGCGGCGCGCGGGCTGCTCGCGATGGTCATGCAGGTTAACGTGCTGGCCGCCTCGCTGCCGGTGGCCTTCGTCCGCGATTGGCACCTGGGCCTCATCTGGTGCGTGGCGTGGTACGTCGCGGTCGCGGCCATCATGGCCGCCGGGATCGTGCGCGTGGCCCAGGACCGGCTCGACCGAAGGCTGCTGCGGCTGCATCCGATGTGGCCGGGCGTCGCGGCCTTCGCCGCGGCGGCGATCCTGGTGGCCAGCTACCTGGCGCGCGCGGGCCCGCCCCGCGGCATGGAGGTGACCGTTCTGCCGGTTGGCGCGGGGCAGTGCGTCATCGTCCGCACGCCCGCGGGCGCAACGCTCGTGGCGGACTGCGGCGGAGGTGGCGGCGCCCCGGGCGGCGGTGACGAGGTGGCCGAGGGCACGGTGATCCCGTTCCTCGCGCGGCGCGGCATCGAGCGCATCGACGTGCTGTCGATCAGCCACTGGGACGCGGATCACTACAACGCGCTCCGGCGGGTGCTCGCGGCGACCGAGGTTGACCTGCTGCTGCCGCCGCCGACGCTCCCGGACGCGCGGCCGCCCGAGTGGCTGGGCGAGCACCCGGCGGCGCGCGCGGTGCGAGCCACCACCGGGGGAGTGCTGTCGCTCGACGGCGGCGTGGAGGTCGCTGTCCTCGCGCCCAGGCGGCCGTATCTGAGCGGCACCCGCGACGACGCGAACAACAACTCCGTGGTGCTGCTGGTCCGCTACGGACAGGTGCGCTTCCTGCTCACCGGGGACATCGATGGCGAGGGCGCGCTCAGGCTGCTGCGAGACAGCAGGTCGGCCGGTCGGTCGCTGGAGGCGGATGTGCTGCTGCTCCCGCATCACGGGCGCCACGTCGCGCGCACCACGAAGCTGCTCGACGAGGTGGCGCCGATCTGGGCGGTGGCCTCGTGCGACCGGCGGGCCGACCGCTACCTGGACGCCGAGGCGGTCGGCGAGATCGAGCGCCGCGGCGCGCGGCTGCTGCGCACCGACGAGGACGGCACCATCACGTTCGTGACCGACGGCGTACATCTGCGGG
>JALGUI010000163.1 GCA_029820915.1 Candidatus Zipacnadia bacterium
CCCATGAGGTTGCCAAGCGCCGCGAGAACATGTATCCTCCCTTCGCGAGACTGATCAACCTGACGATCGCCGACGAGGACGACGAGCGCGCCCTGTCGATTGCCCGCGGGATGGCGTACGAGCTTCAGGAGCGCGGCCTGCGGCACAAGCGCGGGGCGCGGCAGTTCGTGGGGCCCGCCCGGGCTCCGCTGGCGAAGCTCCGCGGGCGCTATCGGTACCATCTCCTGCTGAAGGGTCACCGGGTCGAGGAGCTGCGGCAGGTTCTGCTGGACGCGCTCGGCGCGCTTGGCGACGACGCCGGCGCCGTCACGGTTGACGTCGATCCGGTCGATATGATGTGAGCGGAGCGACCGCGCTCCGCCGCTACGAGGAAGCATCGAAATGGCGCTTAGACGAATACTGTACTGCGGGGATCCGATCCTGACCCGTAAGGCCGGCCGGATCCACGAGATGGACGACGCCGTGGTTGAACTGCTGCGCGATCTGCGCGACACGATGCTGGAGGCCGGCGGCCTGGGGCTGGCGGCCGCCCAGGTCGGCGTGCCGCTTGCAGTCGTCACGGTGCTGCGCGATCCCGAGTCCGACAGCGTCCTCAAGCTCATCAACCCCCGCATCGTCGAGCAGGAGGGCGAGCAGGAAGGCAACGAGTCCTGCCTGAGCCTGCCCACGCTCCGCGGCGTCGTCATCCGACCGGCGCGCGTGGTCGTCGAGGCGCTCGACCTCAATGGCGAGGTCATCAGGGCCGAGGGCGAGGGCCTGATGGCCCGTTGCCTGGCCCACGAGGTCGATCACCTCGACGGGCGGCTCTTCATCGACCTCGTCGAGCCGGACAGCCTGTGCTGGCTCCGCCCGGACGAGCGCGAGGAGGCGGGCTACCGGACTGAGCCCACCACCGTCGAGGAGGCGCGCGAGGCCTTTGACCGGCTGCGGAAGCGGCGCGAGGGGCTTACCTAGCATGCGCATCGCGTTCTTCGGCACGCCCGCGTCCGCGGTGCCGTACCTGCGCGCGCTGAACGGCGCGGGCCATGACCCGGTGGCGGTGGTGAGCCAACCCGACCGGCCGGCGGGGAGGGGCAGGAAGTCCCGGCCCAGCCCGGTGCGGGAGGCCGCGGAGGAGTTGGGACTCACCGTCCTGACGCCCGAGTCGGCCGCGGATGTCGAGTTCATCGAGGTACTGCGCGGGCACGCCCCCGAGCTGGGTGTTGTGGTGGCGTACGGCCAGATCCTGCGGCCGGATCTGCTGGAGTTGCCACCCGCGGGCTTCGTCAACGTCCACTACTCCCTGCTGCCCGCTCTGCGCGGCGCCGCGCCGGTCTACGGGGCGTTGCTCCGAGGGCTCGATGTCACCGGCGTCACCATCCAGCACATGGCCGAGGAGCTGGACGCCGGCGACATCATCCTGCGGCGCGAGGTGCCGATCGCCGAGAACGACACCAGAGGGACCTTGACCGATCGGCTCACCGACATCGGCGTGGACCTGCTGCTGCAGGCCGTGTCGCTGATCGCGGCGGGGGCGGCTCCGGGCACGCCGCAGGACCACTCGACCGCCACGTACGTCGGTCGCGTGACGGCCGGGGACTGCCGGATCGACTGGGGCGCGCCGGCGGGGGATATCAGGAACCTGGTGCGCGCGTGTACTCCCTGGCCCGGCGCGTGGAGTACGCTGCGCGGCAGGCGCCTGAAGGTGCAGGCCGTGAACGTCGTACAAAGTTCCTTAAGCGAGGGAGGGAGGGAGGGGGAGCTCGTCGAAGTCACCTCCAAGGGAGGGCCGGTGGTGGCCGCCGGAGGTGGTGCGGTCGAGATTGTGCACCTGCAGCCCGAGGGCAGGCAGTCGATGTCCGGGGGGGAGTTCCTCAGAGGCGCGCGACTTGATATCGGCGACCGGTTCGAGTAGACTCACGCCGTCCAGAGGCCGAGCGCAATAATGCGATCTATCATCACAGGCTCGCAAGTCAGTCTCGGCTTGGAGGACGCGAGTTGATGGGTGCGGGCAGCGAAGTGCTCGAACAGGCCCACGAGTGCCGGATCAACGGCCAGTACGATGAGGCCATGGCGCTCTACAACCAGGTGCTCGCCGACACCCCCGAGCATGCCGAGGCGCTCTGGGGACTGGGCCTGTCGCTGATGAATACGGGCGAGTTCGACGACGCGCTCGAGGCCATCGTTCGAGCCTGCGACCTGGAGCCTGCGAACCAGCTCTACCTGCTCGACGCGGGTAAGCACTACACGATGCTCGGGATGTACGATGAGGCCAAGCCCTTCTTTGAGGGCGTCATCGAACTCGAGGCGGACTCCGAGTACGGGCTCGAGGCGCAGAAGCAACTGTCGTACTACGACTGAACTGGAGGGCGAGAGGAGCCGGGTCCGGGGCGGCAGCGCGGCCCGCGGGTCCGGCTTTGACGATATGATCCGCGTATCCTTCAAGCCCGGGGGCCAGAGCGGCGAGGTCGAGCCCGGACTCACGGTGCTCGATGTCGCGGAGAGCCTTGGCCTGTCGATCACCGCGCCCTGCGGCGGGCGTGGGCGCTGCGGCCGCTGTCGCGTCATCGTCAACCGCGGCTGCACGCCGCCGACGCAGGCCGAGCGCGATCTGCTGACCGGCGTGGAGCTGCGCAACGGCGTTCGCCTCGCCTGCGAGGCTCGGCTGATGGACGACGCGCAGATCATCGTGCCCTCTGACTCGCGAACTGTGGGCGGCAAGATCCTGGCCGAGGACTCCTGGCGGCACATCAAGCTGTCGCCGAACGTGCATGGGCACCGGCTTGAGCTCCCCGAGCCGAGCCTGGAGGACCAGCGCAGCGACGCCGAGCGCGTGGCCGACGGCCTGGGAGCGCGCGTCGAGGAGCTGCGGATCGACCACGCCGCACTCGCCGAAATGCCGGCGGTGCTGCGCGACAACGACTTCTCAGTTAGGGCGATCATGGTCGGCGATGTGCTGGCGGCCGTGCGGCCGCCGAACGAGGAGCCCTGCTGCCTGGGCGCCGCCATTGACATCGGCACCACCACGGTCGTCACTTACCTGGTGGACCTGCAGACAGGCGAGAGAGTGGCGACGGCGTCCGACCACAATCCGCAGGCACGGCACGGGCACGACCTCATCTCGCGCATCGAGTACGTTCAGAGCGCGCACACGGGCCTCGATGACATGCGCGGGCTGATCGTGGACCTCATCAACCGGCTGCTGGGTGAGGCCGTGGACCAGGTCGGCGCTCGCCGCCGCGACATCTACGAGGCCACCGTGGTCGGCAACACGTGCATGCACCACCTGTTCCTCGGCCTCGACCCGCGGAACCTGGCGCGGGCGCCCTACATACCGGTCACAACCCAGCCGATGACCATCTCGGCCGAGGAGGCCGGGCTTGCCATCAACCGCGCGGGCAGCGTATACTGCCTGCCGGTCATCGCCGGCTTCGTAGGCGCCGACACCGTCGGCGTGCTGCTGGTGTCGAGGATGACCGATCGCGAGCGCCCGACGCTCGCGATCGACATCGGGACCAACGGCGAGGTCATGCTGTGGTCGGGCGAGCGGCTCCTGGTGACCTCGTGCGCCGCCGGGCCCGCGTTCGAGGGTGGGGAGATCAGCAACGGCGTGCGGGCGGCCGAGGGCGCCATAGAGCGCGTGTGGCTCCGCGACGGCAGCATCGGCTACGCCACCATCGGCCGCGCTCGTCCCAACGGCATCTGCGGCTCGGGCATCTTCGACACCGTGGCCACGCTGCTCGACTCGCGGGCCGTTGACGCCACCGGGCGATTCGCCGATGAACAGGCGGCCCGGGCTCTGCCGGAGGGGATCGCCTCCAGGCTGCGCGGCCAGGGCTCGGCGCGTGAGTTCGTCCTGGTCGCCGCCGCCGACAACGGCAGCGGCGAGATCGCCTTCACGCAGAAAGATGTGCGCGAAGTTCAACTCGCGAAAGGTGCCGTGCGGGCCGCGGTCGAACTGCTGTGCTCCGAGGCGGGCATCGGCACCGATGAGGTGCACGAGGTACTCCTCGCCGGGGCCTTCGGCAACTACATCGACCGGCGCAGCGCGCTCCGCATGGGGTTGTTGCCCGAGATCCCGCTCGAGCGGATCGAGGGCGTTGGAAACGCGGCGGGCGCGGGGGCGCTGGTCGCGCTGATCTCCACGCAGGAGCGTCGGCGAGCCGCGGAGATCGTGAGCCGGGCCGAGCACGTGGAACTCATGGCCAACCCACAGTTCCAGATGGCCTTCGCCGACAGCATGGTCTTTCCGGAGATGACGTGAGCTTGGCGTCAACACGCGCCCGACGGGCGCGGCTGGGGCAACAGGCGTTCTTACATCGAACGGGAGGTTTCACCAAATGGCGGACCTGCAGGCACTGGCGGAGACTGTCATCAATGGCCAGAAGGAGGAGGCCGAACGGCTCACTCAGGCGGCCATTGACGAGGGGGTTCGGCCCGGCGAGATCATCAACGGTGGGCTGATCGCGGGGATGAGTGTTGTCGGGGAGAAGTTCAAGAACAACGAGTTCTACGTTCCCGAGGTGCTCATCGCAGCGCGCGCCATGCAGTCCGCCATGGCGAAGGTCAAGCCCCTGCTGACCGAGGGCGAGATGGAGGTCAAGGGCAGGGTCGCCATCGGCACCGTCAAGGGCGACCTGCACGACATTGGCAAGAACCTCGTCGCGATGATGCTCGAGGGCGGCGGATTCGAGGTCATCGACCTCGAGGTCGATGTCTCGCCGGAGGACTTCATCGCCGCCGTGACCGAGCAGGGCGCCAACGTCATCGCCCTGTCGGCGCTGCTGACCACGACCATGCCATCGATGAAGGACACCGTGGACGCGGTGGCTGAGGCCGGGATGAGCGGCAAGGTCAAGGTCGTCATCGGCGGCGCGCCGGTGACCCAGAGCTACGCCGACGAGATCGGCGCCGACGGCTATGCGCCCGACGCCGCCTCGGCCGTAGACAAGGTCACCGAGCTACTCGCCTAGTCGCCGCGGGCCGCACCGCTGTGGCTTTCCGGCGCAGGAGCCATCGCCGCCCGGAGCCGGCGAACCGGACGGGCGGCGATGGCTTCTGTGCTGCCCTTCGTCAAGCGATCGCGACGTGTGAGGGGAGTGGCTCGTCGTGCCTGTGCGCGCAATCGTCATGCTGCTCGTCGCCATCTCGCTGGGCGCCGGCGGGCAGATCTGCCTGAAGATCGGCGTCAACCAGCTCGGCGACAGCGGTGGGCTGATGAGCGTCCTGCGGGGCATCTTCACCCCGTACGTCTTCGGTGGGTTCATGCTCTACGGCCTCAGCTCGATCATCTACCTGATGGCGCTGCAGAAGCTCGACCTCAGCTACGCCTACCCCTTCGTCGCCCTCAGCTTTGTCATGGTGACGGTGCTGTCGTGGCGGATTCTCGGTGAAACGCTGCCGTTGCTGCGCGTGGTCGGGCTCGTCTTCATCCTCGCGGGCGTGCTGACGGTGGCCGCCAGCTACCGCGCGGAGGCGGCCCACGCGCCTCCGGTCGAGCCGGCCCTTGAGCGGGGGCAATAGCCCGGCGCCACCCGCTCTTTGTCCCGCGGCGCCTCTTGCCGTATAATGGCGGCCATGGGCACGCAGTTCGTGCGCCGCCATCCCTCGCTGCTGACCATCGCCGGCCTGGCCGTGCTGTCGGCGCTGTTCTGGGCCGACTGCCTCTTCGGCCCGCACACGCCCCTGGCGGCCGGCTTCCAGGCCGAGATGGAGCCCTGGCGCACCGAGCTCGACCTGGCGCGACCCCAGGCCCAGTGGCGTCCTCTCCTGTGGGACGGCGTGGCGCAGTTCTACCCGTGGCGGCTGTTCGCCGCGCGCCAGATGCGGCAGGGCACGGTCGCGCTGTGGAACCCCCACCAGCTCTGCGGCTACCCTTTCCTCGCCAATGGCCAGTCGGCGCTGCTCTATCCCCCCAACTGGCTGCTCGCGCTGGTGGATGTGCGCTGGGGGATGGGGCTGCTGGC
>JALGUI010000164.1 GCA_029820915.1 Candidatus Zipacnadia bacterium
TGGCGCCGCAGGTGGCTGCTGCTTGGTGTGCTCGCGGGGTGCGTCGGGATCGCGGTGGGGTACATCGTGCTGGCGACGCCCGTCTATGAGGCGCGGGCGGAGCTGGTAGTGATCTCCGACCAGACGCCGCGCTCGGCCGTGCTGTCGGCGGCGGCGCCGCTGCTGTCGATGCTCGGCGAGCCGGTCTCGGCGCTGGGCGGGGCCGATCTGGCCACTCAGATCCAGATCATCGGCAGCCGGCCGTCGCTCGAGGCGGCGTACGGGCTGATGCACGAGCGGCCGGAGCTGCTGCGCCGGCTCGAGCGCGAGGGCATGACCGACGAGCTGTTCGGCTCGCTGGCCGATGTCGTCGAGAGCCTGCCCGCGCAGCCGCCGCCCGCGAGCTGGGCCGAGCGCTACCAGGAGCTGCTCGAGTCCCTCATGGTGGCCATCATCGAGGACTCGGACATGATCGAGGTGCGGTGCGAGTCCGCCGACCGCGCACTCGGGCGCGACTTCGTCAACGCCCTCGTGCTGGCGTACCTCGGCCGAAGCCTGGCCGACGCCCAGGCGACGACGCGGCGCACGAGGCGCTATGTGCAGGAGCAGCTCGTGGACGTGGAGATCCGGCTGGCCGAGGCCGAGCACAGCCTGCGGCAGTTCGGGGAGCGCATCGGCACGGTGGCTCTGGACGAGTCCGCTCGCCAGCAGATCGGGCTGCTGGTGCGGCTGACCGAGCAGGCGGCGATGGCCGAATCAACGATGAACGCGCGACGGGCGATGCAGGCTGAGCTGGGCAGTCGGCTCGACGAGGTCGAGGAGCGCATCGAGGCGGCGATCACCGTTACGCGCAACCCGGAGATCGCCGAGCTGCAGCAGGCGCTGGCCGAGGCGGAGGCCGAGCGCGTGGGCCTGCTGGAGGAGTACGCGCCCGGGAGCATGCCGGTGCGCCGGGCCGGCGCGGTCGTGGAGGAGCTGCGCGGGCGCCTGGCGGCGACGTCCGCCCAGGTGATCGGGTCGCGGCAGGAGGCCGTGAACCCGGTGGCGCAGCAGCTCCTGCAGGACATGGTCATCGCGCAGGGCGAGGAGCTGGCGGCGGCGCAGTCGCTGCGCGTGCTGCGCCGGGCGGCCGGTCGCGTCGAGGCGGACCTGTCGAGCCTGCCCGAGGACCAGGTGCTGCTGCTGCGCCTCCAGCGCGAGATCGATCTGCTCGAGCGCATCTACCTGGCGCTCAAGGAGAAGGAGCAGGAGTACGAGATATCCGAGCGCGCCACGGCGCCGGCGTCGCGGCTGGTCGAGCATGCGATCCTCCCGGACGAGCCCGCGCGCCCAAAGCGGCTGCTGAGCGTGGCGGCGGGCCTTGCGGCGGGGCTGCTGCTGGGCCTGCTCGCGGTGGGCATGGCCGAGCACCTGGACGATCGCCTGCACGATCCCGACCGCGCGGCGACGGCGCTGGGCGTGCCGGTGCTGGCGACCCTCGGGCGGGGCCGGCGTCGCGTCGAGGAGCCCGACGACCGCGCGCGCGAGGCCCTGCTGGCGGTCCTGAGGCAGATCCGGGCGGCGGCGCCCGCCGGCGGTCAGGCCGGCGCCGTGCTCGCGTGTACGCAGGGCGATGATGCCCGGGCCGTCGCGCGCGCGCTGGCAGACGTGGCCGCGGCGGACGGGGACCGCGTGCTGCTTATCGCGGGCGAGGGAGCCGGCCTGGCCGAGGCGGCAGCCGCGCGCCGGCCGGTCGAGGCGCCATCGCGCGTGACGGAGCTTGCGATGGGCGAGACGTCCCTGCAGCGGCTGCATCCCGAGGCGCTGGACTTCGTCCTGGGCGCCGGCGGCGCCGACCTGGTGTTGGCGGTCGCGACGGGCGCGAGCGGCGTGCTCCGGTCGGCGCCTCTGCTGCGACCGGCGCGGCCGCTGGTGCTGTGCATCGACCTGCGCCGCACGACGGCGACGGCCGCCCGGCGCGTGCTGCGCCTCGTGGGCGATCGAGGGGCGCCGGTGCTGGGCCTCGTCGCCACCGGGGGGGCGGGCAGCTCGCCGGACTACTGCCCGCCGAGAGAGCGAGAGCCGTGATGCCTCGTGCGGGGCTGCCGCGGGATGAGAGGAGGGCGGGCCGCTGTTCGGCCGCCGCGACGCCATGCTGCTCGTAATCGGCATCGACGGGGCCAACCCCGATCTGATCGAGCGTCTGACCTCAACCGGTCAGATGCCGACGCTGCGCGCCCTCATGCGCCACGGCGTGTACGCTCGCCTCGAGCCACCGCCCAACTGCGGTCCCATCTGCTCGTGGTCGAGCCTGCTTACCGGGGTGAACCCCGGCAAGCACGGCGTGTGGGACCTGCGCAACCTGGCGCCCGAGAGCTACGAGTGGCAGCCCGCGCACGCCCGTCTGCTGCGGGCCCCGACGCTGTCGCAGATACTGACGGATCGCGGTCGCGAGGTCGGGACCGCGTTCGTTCCCATGACCTACCCGGCGCGCGAGGCGGAGTGGACGACCATCGCAGGCTGGCTGGCCCCCTCGATCGACGCCGAGGGCTTCGCCCACCCCAAGCGCGTGGCGAGCATGGCCGCTACGCGGCTGCGGGGGGTGCCGCTCTCGGCCCAGCTCGGCGGGTTCGCGGCCACCGGCCGCTATGAGGCCGGGCTCGAGCACGCCCTCGAGGCGCTGGAGGCCAAGTGCGCGCTGGCCGAGGATCTCCTCGCCGATCGCCGGTGGGACATGCTGGTCGTCAACCTGACGGAGCTCGATCGGGTGATGCGCTGGTACTGGCACCTGCACGACCGCGATCACCCCGATTACCGCGAGGACCTGCACGCCGCCCACGGCGATCTGATCGGGCGCATGCACTCCGAGGTGGACGCGGCGGTCGCGCGCCTGATCGGCGGCCTGGGGCCCGACGATCATCTGCTGGTGCTCTCGACGTACGGCGTCGGCGTCAACAGCCGCGCCCCCGCGTGCGTGGCGGAGCTGATGTCCCACCTCGACCTGCTCATCGGCCGGTCGGCCGCCGGGGGCCTGTGGCACGGCCTGGCGCGGACCATGGGCGGTGCGGCCGACGGCCTGCTGGCGTTCCTGCACCGGCTGCTGCCCGGACGGCTCGCCGAGCTGCTGCCGCCGATGGCGGAGGAGGAGCGTACGCGCGTCGCGGACGCCGACCCCTGGCTCGACTATGAGCGGACGTGGGTGATCCCCGCACCGGGCGGTCACATGTTCCTCAACACCGAGGCCGAGTTCCCTCTGGGCGGCGTAAGCAATGCGCTGGTCGATCAACTCGCGCTGCGCGTCTCCTCGGCCCTGCAGACGGCGATAGACCCGGCGACCGGTCGCCGGCCGCTGCAGTGGGTGCGCAGGCGGGAGCAGGTGTGCAGCGGGCCCTTCGTGACGCGCATTCCGCACATCGTCACCTGCTGGGACGCCGGGCGTGTGGTCGAGGGGATGACGGTCACGGGGCGCGACGGGCGGGTGCACGTCGCCCGGCCGACCGGCGGGAGGACGCCGAGCGGTGCCCCATGCGTCGGAGGCATCCTGATCGCCGCCGGCGCGGGCCTGCGCCGTGGCGTGCGCGTCGAGGGCGCTCGCGTCGAGGACGTGGCGGCCACCATCGTACACCTGTGCGGCGAACGCGTGCCCGGCTACTTCGATGGCCGCGTGCTGGACGAGGCCATGGCCCCGGGCTTCCTGCAGGACCGCCCCGTGCGCTTCCTCGAGCGTGACATGCCCCACATCATCGATGACCCGACGCGTGCCGTTGAGGTGTCGAGGATCGTGCGCGAACACCTGAGAGGCCTGGGCTACGAGTACTGACATGCCGCGGCTGCTGATCGTCGGTATCGATGGCCTGCCACCGGCGCTGCTCGAGCGGCTGCTGTCCGAGGGCCGCCTTCCGGCCCTGGCGGCGCTGGCGCGGCGCGGCTGCCTGGGCGTGCTGCGCTCGACCCCTAACTACCAGAGCGCCTCCGCCTGGACGTCGCTGGTGACCGGCGTCAACCCCGGCAAGCACGGGATCCTGCACTTCACCAACCCCGTGCGTGGCGACTACGGCGTCGCGCAGATCGACGCCGGGGCGCGGCGGTGCCCGAGCGTCTGGCGGTTGCTGTCGGACGCGGGCGCGAAGGTCGCGGCCCTCAACCTCCCGGTGTCGTTCCCCGCGGAGGACGTTCGGGGCGTGATGGTCGCGGGCTGGCTGTGTCCGTCGCTCGACACGGTCGGGTTCACGCAGCCGCCCGACCTGGCCGGGGAGATCGCGCGGCGGTTCGGCGACTACCCCATCCACCCCGACGTGCGCAGGCACGCCGCGGCCGGGCACTTCGACCGCGCCGCGGCGGCCGCGACGCATGGCATCGACGTCAAGGGCCGCGTGGCGCGGTGGCTGCTCGAGCGCGAGCGCCCGGACGTGCTGGGCGCGGTCTTCACCGAGTGCGACTCGCTGCAGCACTGGTGCTGGCACATCCTCGACGAGGGCCATCCCGAGCATGACGCGTCGCTCGCCGAACGCTGGCTGGACGCGCTGTTGGGCGTCTATGAGGCGGCCGACCGCCAGGTCGCGGCGCTGCTCGACGCGGCCGGCGAGGACGTGGACGTCCTGGTCGTCTCCGACCACGGCCAGGCGCCGAACTCCGGCGCGCAGGTGCTGCTGCGCCCGTGGTTGATGGCGGCCGGCTACCTTGTGCCGCGGCGGCGTTCGGCACTGCGCCGCGCGCTGGATCGCGTCGTGTCGGCGGGCTTCGAGCTGGCGAAGAACCGCGCGCCGGGCCGCCTCAAGGCGCTGCTGCGCTCGCGCCTGCCCGGCCTGCAGACCCGCGCTCAGGCCGGGACGCGCGCCATGGCCACGGACTGGGCGCGGACGCGCGCGTGGACCGAGGCCGGGCATGTCTTCGTGAACCTGCGCGGGCGCCAGCCCGAGGGCGTGGTGGAGCCGGGCGAGGAGTGTGAGCGTCTGCTCTCGGAGCTGGAGGGCGAGCTGGCGTCGCTGGTGGACGCCGAGAGCGGCGAGCCGGTCGTGGCGGCCACGACGCGCGGGGCCGAGGAGTTCCACGGCCCGCACGCGGACATCATGCCCGACCTGCTCGTGCACTGGCGCAACGAGCGGCGCGTGACGGCCGTCCGCCGGCGCGGTCAGGTCATCGTCCACCCGTCGCCGCCGAGGCTGCCGACCGGCGCCCACCACCCGGACGGCACGCTGCTGGCGGCCGGGCCGAGCTTTCGCACGGGCGTGCGCCCCGTGGCTCAGTCGATCTGCGACGTGGCGCCGACGGTCCTGCACCTGTCGGGCCAGGCCGTGCCGTCATACATGGACGGCGAGGTGATGGTTGGCCTGCTGACGCCGGATGCGGCGCAGGATGTTCGCACCGTGGCGGTGAATCTACCGACGGGTGCGGCGAACGGTGGGGCGGCACCCGATGGGGACGAGATCGTTGCGCGGCGCCTCCGCTCGCTAGGATACATCGAATAGGGGTGACTGCTATGCTCTCCGACGAGCTGCTCGCGGTGATGCTGTGTCCCGCGTGTGGCGGAACGCCCCTGCGGCTGGACGTGGATACGACCTCCGGCGACGTGGTCACCGAGGGCAGCTTGGCCTGCCCGGACTGCAAGCGGTGGCACCACGTCATTGACGACATCCCCAGCCTGATGCCGCCGCAGCTCGCCTCCAGCCTTAAGGCCGCCGACGACAAGTGGGCGGAGTGGCGCCTCGTGATGGACGAGTTCCTCCGCTGGCGTGAGCAGACGTGGTCGGAGGCTGAGGCGGCGAGGGAGCGTCGCGAGACGGCCGCCGGGATGCATCGGCGCTTCCTCGACTTCTGCGAGCTGCCGCTCGAGCGCCATCTGTTGCTCGACATTGGTGCCGGCACCGGACACATCGCCGACCTGGTGGGCGACGATTGCGTCTACATCGGGATCGACCCCCTGCCCGGCGGACGTGCCCCCGACCGCGAGGAGCTGCCGGCGCACATGCCGCGCCCGTCCCG
>JALGUI010000165.1 GCA_029820915.1 Candidatus Zipacnadia bacterium
CCGCTACGGCTGCGAGCCCGCGACCGCCGCGGCGATCCTGCTCGAGATGGCGCGCGCGGCGGGCGTGGAGCTGCTGCTGGCCACGGTGGCGGAGAGCGCGTGGCTGGATGGCGGAGTGGCCGCGGGCGCGTTGATCGTCAACAAGGCGGGACGATCGCTGGTGCGCGCGCGAGTGGTGATCGACTGTACCGCCGACGCCGACCTCGCCGCCAGTGCGGGCGCGCCCTTCGTGCAGGGCGACCCTGAGGACGGGCGCATCCAGCACGGCAGCTTCCGCTGGGGGGTCGAGGGCATCGACCGCGACCGCCTGCCGGCGCCCGAGGAGCTGGAGGCGCTGTGCCGTGAGGCCGTGGCTGCCGCGCCCGAGGAGCTGGAGGCGCTGTGCCGTGAGGCCGTGGCTGCCGGGGCCATCCGCCCGCCGGACGCGGTCTTCGGCCTCGATCCGGAGTGCTTCCCGTTCTCGCGCGAGAGCGGCGCACTCGTGCTCGGCGGCTGGGAGCTGCAGCGCGTGGACCCGACCGACCCGCGCCAGACCACCGAGGCGCTCGTGCAGTGCCAGCTCGCCGGGCTGCAGATCGTGCGCTTCCTGCGCGACCGCGTGCGGGGCTGTGAGCGCTGCCGGATGCGCTCCGCCGGGGTGCTGGCCGCCCGGGAGTCGCGCCGCATCGTGGGCCGATACACTGTGACCGGTGCGGATGTGCTCGCGGGCGCGAAATTCGACGACGGGGTGGTGCCCGCGTGGTTCTTCACCGACCTGCACGATCCCGCGCCCGGCTACGTGCCCCACACCCTACGCTACGTGCAGGCGAACCGGCCGGTGCGGGGCGACTGGTACGAGATCCCCTACCGGTGCCTGCTGCCCCTGCAGCCGGCGGGACTGCTGGTGGCCGGGCGCTGCATCTCCTGCGACCGGCTCGCCCAGGGCTCGCTGCGAGTCATGCCCACCTGCTTCTTCCTGGGCCAGGCCGCGGGTACGGCCGCGTCCCACGCCGTCGAGGCCGGGGGCCAGCCGCACGAGCTGGACGGCACCGCGCTCAAGTCCGAGCTGCTGGGCACTTGGAGCCCACCGACCGAGGCGTGAAACGCCCCGCCCTGTGCGGGGCGCCTGCCGAGGAGGCGGAACGTGGGCAGTGCACAGGGCCATCTGGCCAAGGGCAGAAGGCTGGGGAGGTGACTGACTGCATCGGTCCCAGGGCCCATCGGGCCGAGGGAGAGTCTGGTCGTCGGCCCCTCACCCTGCCTTGCCCCACAGCCGCAGGATGATCTCGCGATCGCCCGGCCCGCCGTCGAGTAGCCGCGTCGGATAGCTCGGTGCACCGGCCTCCGCGCCCAGCTCCTTCCAGCCTAGGTCCGGCGCCGCGCCCGCGAACGACAGCCCCACATCGATGCCCGCATCCACCGCCGGGCTGCCCTCGCCGAGCAGGAACAGGCCCTCCTCAATCGCGCGGAATTGCGGATCGGCGACGATCGTCCGCCCGCCCGTGCCGTAGCGCGCCACGAACTCCTCGGCCGTGAACGCGCCATCGTCGGTGCGGATGAGCTGGCCCGCGGCGAAGAACACCTCGGGCTTGCGCACATCCGCCGCGTGATAGAGCAGGTTGTCGCTTATCTGTGCGCCGACACCCTCGGGCGTGCAGCCGATGAAGTGCACCAGCATGTGCGGGATAGTCGGGTCGAGCATCGCGATGATGTTGTTGCGCAGGACCGTGCGCGCCGCGTCGGGGTTGATGCGCACCGCCACACGCTCGCGGCTGTTGACGATCGTGTTGTTGAGCGCCTCGGTGTCGTTGGCGTATATCTCCAGCCCCGGGTAGGTGTTCTCGTAGCACAGGTTGCCGATCACGCGGTTGTACCCGCGCGCACCTTCATCCACCTTGCCGGTGACGTAGATCCCCCCACGGTTGTAGCAGCAGATGTTGTTCTCGACCAGCACGTGATCCGAGTCGTGGCCGATGATGATCCCCGGGTTGCCGTCGTTGTGGCAGATGTTGCCGCGCACCACGTGGTAGTCACCCGAGGTGATGTCGATCGATTCCTCGGGGCACAGGCCGATCACGTTGTTCTCGATCACCACGCCGTCGCCGCACAGCCCCTGGCGCACTCCGGCCTCGTCGGTGCCACCCGAGTGGCAGGTGATGCCGTCGTTGCTCGCACACCGCGCGATGGTGCAGCCGGCCACCCGGCATTCGGTGGCGCCAGCGGTGAAGAGGATCCCGCAGTTGACGTTCTCGTAGAGCAGGCAGTCCAGAATCTCGACGCGCCGGGAGCCCCCGGTGACGATGAAGTTCGGGTTGCCGTACATCCCCACGAACATGGAAGCGCAGTTGCGGAAGACCACGTCCTCGCAGCCGCTGAGTACCACATGGCGGCAGTTGCCCATCAGCAGCGACAGGTCCTCGAACACCAGCCAGCGCTGGTCGCGCAGGTCCATGAGCTGCTCGATGACCGACACCTCGAGCCGGTGCTGTGCGGGCGACCGGCCGTCGGTAGTGATGACCGAGAGCGTCAGCGTCTGCGCGTCGAAGTGGAAGTGCCCGCGCTCGGTCGGCGGCTGGTCGTCGCGCTGCAGGCGCAGCGGCAGGTCGCCGTCGTACTCGTAGATGCTGAAGACCTTGCGCTGGCCGTAGAACGCGCTCTCGGCGACCGTCGCGCGGTAGACCTCACCGCCGGCCTCGGTCCAGCCGTCGAGCAGCACCGTGCCGACGATCTCGGGCATGTGGCCCTCGCCCCACGCGCCCACGCGGATGGGCGCCTCCGCGCTCCCGCTGCCGTTGATGCGCAGGCGCCCGCGGAAGGTCTCGCCCCGGCGCAGCAGCACCGCGTCGCCGGGCCCAAGCTCGCCCTGCGCCGGCCGATCCAGCGACGCCCAGGCCTCCTCCGGCGACGTCCCCGCGTCGTCATCCGAGCCGCCCGCGCTGTCGAGGTAGTACTCAGTCGCCGGCGCCGCTGCCGCAAGCGCGAGCACCATCGCCAACGTCGTCGGGCCGATCAACCCGATGTGAGCTCTACGCGCCATCGCCCTCACTCGCCCTCGACCGTGATCTCCGGCACCGTGCGTCGTTGTCGTGTCGTACAGAGTCTGGCCGGGCGGCACCACATTCCCGCCCGGCCGTTGGTCTTGCCGTCGTCCCTCGCTGGGCGCACTAAACTGGCCCGCTGAGTCGTGAGGCGCCGGCTCCCGAAGCGTCTACGGAATCCCGTCCCAGAGCGTTAGGTCCTTGGCGTTGTCGATCTGGTACCACTTGGAGTGGCCATCGAAGAAGCCCAGGTTACAGCCGCCGTTGTGGACCGCCTGCAGGTACCAGATGCCGGCCGAGTTGACGGCCATGTAGCTGCGTGACACGCACGCGGTCTCGCCGAACTGGGCGGTGTCGGAGGGGGTCTGGATCTCCTCCAGACTGGTCTCGCGGAAGTAGAACCCGTTGTGGAACTCCATGTAGGCGTTGTACCCGTAGTCGCGGCGCCACACGCTGGCTGCGCCGTCGCCCATGGTGCTGGGGCAGTTCCAGAGCTGCTGGTTCTTGATGTATGGATCCAGGCGCAGGAAGTAGCCGGCGCAACCGCCGGGGTCGGAGCCCAGCGCGTAGGGCACGATCCGCCCGTCGTAGTCCGTGGAGTACATGCGCCCTGCAGTGACGATCTGTTTCAGGTTGCTGAGGCAGGCGGTCTGGCGGGCCTTCTCTCGGGCCCGTGCGAAGACCGGGAACAGGATGGCTGCCAGGATCGCGATGATCGCGATGACCACCAGCAGCTCGATGAGCGTGAACCCTCTTCGGTGCACTTTGCGTCCCTCCCGTCAATGGGTGCTGTTCGGTGCTCGGCGGTCTCAGGTCCCGCCGGTCGCGGCACACATCAGTCCTCCCACACCCAGTTCCACGGCGGGATGTTGTTGTTGGCGGCGCCACCGGCGTTCTCCAGGATGGCGTTCCGGTTGAGGGACTTGACGTGCCCGTCGCAATAGGCCACGTTGTGCATGCCGTTGTGGCGGTCCCCCCGGCTCTTGGGGTTGGTCTGGAAGTGGCCCAACCACCTCTGCAGGTAGTAAAGCGTGTTGCCCTTGCGGTTCAGATACGGGTAGCCGCCATCGCAGACCAGAACGGTCTCCGCCGGATACCCGATCCCGCCCACCAAATCCGTGCCGCAGATGCGCATGGCAGTGCCCGCGTTATTCCAGGCGTAGTCGTACTTGTATTGATCCTGGTTGTGGGTCGGGCCGCTGGGGCAGTCGAAGACCGCAGCGCTCTTGACGTACGGGCCCAGGTACACTGGCCAGCCGAACTTGCCCGGGTAGGGGTCGTAGGTGATGTCCCACTCAGGCAGGTACGGGAAGTCCGCGCGTCGGTAGAGCCCTTCCCCCTCGGGGAGCAACTCATCGTAGTCCTGTGCGTACATCAGGAAAGCCAGCCCGATCTGCTTGAGCTGCGACTGGCACGAGGCCGAGTTGGCCTTCGCGCGCGCCCGTTCGAAGACCGGGAAGAGGATGGCTGCCAGGATGGCGATGATGGCGATCACCACCAGCAGCTCGATCAGGGTGAAGCCACGTCGGCGCTGCATTGTACTCCCTCCTTCAGAGTGGCATCGGCGGGTGCTATCAAGTGACCACCGTCCGCCTGCCGCTGCAGGTGAGGCGGGAGGTGCGCGCGAGGTGACGAGCATGACCGCGGCCGGCCACGTGGGGGGCCGGCGGCACGTTGCGCCGTCTGTGGCGGCGGGGGGGCGGTCGGGCAACCCCATCGGTCGCGGACGCTCAGGCACACTCATGATGTCCACACTCCACTACCGCGAGTCCTCCGGTTATGGAGGCTGAAAACGCGATGAGAAAGCGTTTTCTCAATGATTCTCCGCCCTCGGAAGGAGTCCTCCTTGCCGGCGAAGAAAAAAAGAAAAGAATGGGCCGCGCACTCGCGGGGTCTCGTACCGAATGGGCGCACACGCCGTCCCGAAGCCCGCCCGGCCACCCGCGGAGCGTGGCGCACGTTGGCCGGGGGACACCGGTCCGTGTGGTGACGCCGGGGGGACAGGCGTCTAGCGTCCGCAGGTGAGCACGAGCGGTTCTGGAATTGGGCAGGAGTGACACCATGGGCGTGACTCTCAGGGAGATCGCGGAACGGGCGGGGGTGACGGCCTCGATCGCTTCGCGCGTGCTCAACAACCGGCCGGACGTCCGGGTGGCGGATGAGACGCGGGCGCGCATCGTCTCGGTCGCTCAGGAGTTAGGCTACCACCCCGACCCGTACGCGCAGGTGCTGCAGTCGGGCAAATCGTCCACGATCATTCTGGTGGCGCCGCACTCGTACTACCTGATGAACGCCCGGCGGATCGCGCGGATGCAGCGGGCACTGCACGCCACCGGCCGCCCCGTGCTCACCGCCGACCTGACAAGCTTCGGGGAGCCTTCGGCGACCGTGGACTTCCTGCTCTTCACGCGCCCGACCGCCGTGGTGTGGCTCTCGGCGGAATGGGACGACGGCGATTTCCGCGAAGCCTGTGCCGAGTTGCACGAGCGCGACACCTACGTCTTGTCTGTTGACCACCAGCGCCCGCTGCCGCCGGACGTGCCGTGCGATGCCGTCACCGTGGACCGCGCGCACGGGTGCCAGCTTGCCGTCTCGCACCTGATTGACTGCGTCGGTGACAACGTCGCCCTGATCGCCGGGGAGGGCGGAGGGCGCTACGAGGGCTATCGGCGCGCGCTGGCCGAACACGGCATCGAGCGCGAGATCGTCGGCCGGCTCAGCGGCGAGGAGCCGCCCCACGAGGCGCGGCGCGTGGCCCTCGAGCTGCTGCGCGAGCACCCCGAGATCGACGGCATCTTCTGCCACTCCGACCTCAACGCCATCGGCGTGGTCAGCGCCGTCCGGGAGCTGGGCCTGTGCATCCCCGAGGACATCGCCATCGTCGGCTTCGATAACGAGCCCTGGACCGAGTTCCAGGATCCGCCACTGACCACCGTCTCCCACCCCATCGAGCAGCTCTGCTCGCTGAGCATGTCGGTGCTGCGCGGCCGGCTGGACGGCAACACCGAGCCGTGGTGCCGGATCGTGCTGCATCCCGGCCTGGTGGTGCGCGCCTCCACCGCCGGACGCTGACACCACCGCCTACCGCACCAGGCGTAGTCGCTGCACCGCGCCGTCGGCACGCGCCACGACGATCTGCGGCTCGCCCCGATCGACCACGCAGACGTCGGCGACGGCGGCCTGCGCGCCGCCGGCCCT
>JALGUI010000166.1 GCA_029820915.1 Candidatus Zipacnadia bacterium
TCTGCGCCGTACGTCGTTTCCGTACGGAGGGGCTGCCCGAGCGTCCGATCCCGCCCAGAGGCGGGGTCGGCCCGAGGGTGAGGCGCGCCGGCGCCTCAGCTTCCATGCCAGCCCGGCCGTTGCGTCGTTTGCTCCCGCCCACGGGCGGGACTGCGGTTATGCGCGGGCCGAGAGAAGCCACAGGCTTCTCCAATGGGACCTGACGCCTGCGCAACACAACCCCGCAGGCGTCACTCCTCGCGCTGAGCGCTCGGAGCGGCCCCTGCGTACGACAAGGCGGCGCATCGCTTGTCCATCGCGTGGCCTCGCCGCAGCCGTCTCGACTTATGGGTAATGCATAGCCGGACGGCAACGGCGACGACAAGCGGCCAACGGCAGACAGGCCCGACGCGAAGCGGCGGCGGGATGCCTGTCCTGCGACGGCTTCCGCAGGCACGTCTCGACCGGCCCGCGGCACGCCCCGAACGACCACCGCGACGGCGTCCAGCCGGGGGGCCCCGGAGGCCAACCTGATCTGCTCAGGGCGCCTCCCCCACCCGCTTGGACGACACGCGCCTCCCCCCACCCGCTTGGACGACACGCGCCTCCCCCCACCCGCTTGGACGACACGCGCCTCCGCCCACCCGCTTGGACAACACGCGCCTCCCCCACCCGCTTGGACGACACGCGCCTCCCCCACCCGCTTGGACAACACGCGCCTCCCCCCACCCGCTTGGACGACACGCGCCTCCGCCCACCCACCTGGACGACAGGCGCCCTCGCCTGTCGGGGCGGCGCAGCCGCCCTCAGGCGTCGCGGTCCGCCGGCCCACGCCACGCTGTGTTGGCCGCCTGCTCCTGCAGCTCACCCCATTGCGTGATGACAACGCCAAGGCAGGAGGTGGTTCTCTGCCTCGCCCGAACCGCGGCGGCCGTGCCCTCCAGCTCCCTGTCATCCACTATGATGTACCGAACGCCCTTCGCCTCGGCGGCAACGACCTCTTCGCCCGCGGCCCCCGAGTGGGTCTCGGGGAGGAGGCAGGCGATGACCTCGCCGGGCCAGTCGTCCAGCTCGCCGGGGGCCAGGGCCTCGAACTCGCCACCGCCGTTGTCGTGATGGCCCAGATACGTGTACGCGGGCACGATCGCCGTGATCTCCTCCGCGGCATCCAGCGCGGCTCGCAGACCGGGCTCGCCCCAGTCGAGTTGGCCGCGGACGGGATCACGGTCCCACCACGGCTCAACGAGGAAGTGACTTGCGTCCAGCCGCGCACGGGCGTCGGCGAGAGCCGCCTCGGGCCGGACCGGGCAGTCGGTGGCGATGCCGATGATGGGCTCGAGGCCCACAGTGCGCAGTGCGGCCACGGCCCCCGTGTCGCGCTCGGGAGGGTCGCTCCAATCGTAGCCTACGAGGACCATGTTGAGCTTCAAGCGCGCCAGGCTGCGAGCCGCGTTCTCGCTGTGAGCGCGGTCCTCAAGCGCGTGGTGTGACCCGATCCGCCACGGCAGCGCCGGCTCATCCGCCACGTCCACGGCCAGGATGCGGGCGCCGCCGGCGGGCTCGGCGCGCATCAGGTCGATTAGCGTCATCATCGCCCAGAACGCCCCCTGCTCGGCGGGCGCCTCGATGGTCACGCCGCTGTCACGGACGGTCAGGTGGTACGACTCGCGCGCGGGCCACTCGGTGCTTTCAGGCTGGGGCACCGAGACCGAGACGGTGGCCGCGGTGCGCTCGGTGGCCTGTCCGGTGATGTCCTCGAGCGCCTCCTGCAGCATCTCAGCCGCCGCCGGCAGGAGGCGCGGGGCGAAATCCGCATCAATCCGCAGCCCGTCGCCGGGTCCGAGCACCAGGTCGCGACTCGTGCCGAACGCCGGCCGCCCGACGACGCGGGCCTCAATGGGCGGGCCGATGGTCACGCGCTCGATAGACGCCCGCGCGCCCTTGTCGCCCACCAGCCGCAGCATCAGCTCCGCCGGGCCGCCGGGGCCGGTCTCGAAGTCCGCCGCCATCTCGCCGCGCTCGATGCCGTCCACGACGATCTCGGCCAGCACCAGCCCATCGCCGCGTCGGATCAGGCCCGCGACCACCGCATCGTTCCCGTTGGCCCAGCAGGTGGCCAGCACGCGCAGGCTCAGGCGCCGCCCGGGCGGCAGGTCCACCACCTGCACGACCCCGCCGTCGCCATCGGCGCGAAGCTGCAGGTACAGGCTGTGTTCGCCGGTCGAGTCGCTGCGCCGGTGCATGCGGAAGGAGCCGGGCAGCGGCCGCCAGTGGTCGGCGTAGGTACGGCCGCCGGCGTCGAACTCGCCGTTGGCGACGATGCCCGACGCGCCGACGGGCAGCGTGGCCGCCGCGGCCGCAATCAGGCACGCGAGTGCACAGATCCTCGGCATCGCATCACCGTCCCCTCGTGCTCCGGATGGTCGGCTACTCGAAGAAGGCGGCCTCCGCGCCCTGCCGGCCGTCGGCGCCGACGACCTTCCAGCCCGAGCGCTCGCGGCGCAGTTCGCCGCTGACGGTGAGGTGAACCGAGGCGCCGGGCATGGCGGGCCTGCCGACGGCGTAGTCCACCTCGGCGACGAAGCGGGCGGTGTCGCCCTCCACTGTGATATCGGTCACCTGGACGCTGAGGTCCATGACCGCGCGGTCGCGCGCGCCGGCCGTGACCAGGCGCTGCACCATGCGGCGGTTGTAGCCGCGGCTATCCTCGTAGTCCGCGGAGATGTGGCGCATGAGGTCCGAGACGCGTTTGCTCTCCACGGCGCGCTCGACGTCGGCGATCAGGCGGAGGATCTGCTGCCGGTCATCGACGGGCTCCGGGCGGGAGAGCAGGAGGTAGAGGGCGGCCCCGCCGGTGATGACGACCGCCACGATGATCCACGGCACGGCCCTGCGCGGCATGAAGTCCCTCCTGGGCGAGCGGTGCGCCAGGACAGTTCACCGCGCGGCGAGCCGGTTCCTGCGTGGGTAGGTGGGGGGGCCGTACAGAGCGGCCGGCCGCGCGGGGGTCGGCGCGCGGCCGGCCAGAGGTGAACCGAGGTGCGCTAGGTACGCGGGTTGAGCATCCGCTCGGCCACCTTATCCGGGTCCACTCGGTACGTTCCGGCCTCGACCTGCGCCTTGAGTTCGGCGACGCGTTCGGCGCGCACCTCCGGCGCCTCCGCGAGGGCGGCGCGGGCGGCGCGAATCTCGTCCGCGCGGCGGCTCAACGCGAGCTGATCGACGCCCTCAGCGCCCCGGGAGGCGTTCAGCCCGTCTACCGGCTGAATGCCGTCGAGGCCGGTGCGCCCCACGCCCCCCACGCTGCTGCGACCGATGCTGTGGAGTCGGCTCGGATCGATCTTCACGCTTGTCGCCTCGCTCTCGGGCAGGCTGACGCCGCCCGGACATACCTCATGGCTCTTATCGGCAGCCCACGGCGGAACTTGAGTCCGGTGCACACCTTTTCTCTCGCGAGCTGTGCGCACTACCCCGGCTACGGGCGGATCGACGTCTTCACGCGCTGCATCTCGGCCGTTGATAGCGACCCGAGCAGCGTGAAGCGGTATCCCCCGTCCTGCCAGGTGATCGAGCGGCCGTGGCGTAGCGTATCGGTGGGGCCCGCGCCCGCCCGCTGGAAGAGGCTGAAGATGTCCGCACCGTTGCTGAAGGGAAGCCACAGCGCCGGCCCCCCGCTGATACTGATGACGGCGACGCGATCATCCTGGAAGCTGTAGCCTGCGGGCAGGTACCGGGGCCGGGCCGCACGGAAGCCCGCGCGCTGCTCGGCCTCGGCCAGCGACATGCGCTCCGGGGCCCGCGAGGCTTCAATCACCGCGCAGTCCGGGGGCGGCTCGAACTCGAACGTGCCGGGAGTGAAGGTCGGGCTGAAGGTGATGCGCGTGAAGTAGGCGGACGACCTCACCTGTCCGTGGGAGTCGAACTGCTGGGTCTTGAGCGCGATCCAGTGCTCGGTATCGACCCACGACTTCTTCACAGGCAGGCCCTGGGGGGTGTAGACCTTGACAACGTGCGCCGGCCGTCCGGCGATGGTTTCGATGCCACAGTACTGAAGACGCATGGTGCGACCGATGCGGTCGAGTTCCTCCAGCCGCCGCTGCAGCACGCGCTCGGGCGGCGGCATCTGCGCCAGCACGGCCCGGCCGGCGCCCGGGTCGTACTCCCAATGCACCCGGCCGTCCATCAGGCACATCCGGCCGGTCTCGCGCTCGGGGGCGACGACGACGATGCGCATGCGGTGCGGGGCCTGGCAGTGCATCTGCTGCTCGACGCCGCGCACCTTCTGGCCGCCCTCGAAGATGACGACCGTGCGCACGCCGGCGAAGGCGACGGCGCCGCGCGCCGAGACACATCGGCGCAGGATCTCGAGGGGGTCGTCTATCTGCGCCAGGGCGAAGGAACACGCCACTGCCGCGGCGACCGCGATGGCCGCGCGCCTGCCGAGCCTGCTCATCTGGATGCTTCGCTTCCTCGATGCCATCGCGTCACGGCACTAGTAGGACGTGTACATCACGAGGTGGACGCCCGGATCGTCGGCGAGGGGCTGAGTGAGTTCGAGGGTCTGGTGCCGCACCATCAGGTCCTCGATCTCCTGCTGCCCGATGGCAAGCTGCGCGCCGCCGGCGACCGTCGTGGCGATGATGGCCTGATCCGGCCCTGGCGAGGTGGTCCCGTGGTAGAGGACCGTGCCTCCGACCGCGGCCAGCGCGATGGCTACACCCACCGCCGTTGCGCGCGCCCACGCGGGCGAGCCCTCAGGCACGAACCACGCGGCGAGCCGACTCCACCATCCTGCCGGCTGTTGCTCATCGGCGATCCGCGCCACGACGCGCTTCGTCAGCCCGCTCGGGGCATGCTCCGCCGGCAGCGAATGTAGCAGCACGCGCGTCTCCCGCAGCAGCGCCGCCTCAATGCGGCACGCTTCGCACACGCGCAGGTGCTCAACCGCGGCGGCTTCGAGCTCATCCGTGCTCCCCCAGCACGCGATCAGCTCCTGTCGCACCTGCCTGCACATCATCGATCTCGACCTCCAGCTCCCCGCTTCGGCATTCCGAAGCGTCCTGCCAAGTGTGTCATCGGCGGCCCCCGCCGCCATCGGCTTGCCCAGGGACACGGCCTACTGCTCGACCTCGATCTCGCCCGCCGCCACCAGCGACTTCAGCCGCTCCTTGAGCTGGTTACGGGCGTTGAACAGCCGGCTTTTCACCGTGCCCAGCGGCACAGCCAGGATCTGCGCAATGTCCTCGTAGGTCTCGCCCTGAAGCTCGTAGAGGACCATGACATCCCGGAGCTTCCCGGGCAGGTCCATGATGGCCCGCCGCACGGCCACCTGCGTCTCGCGCGTACCGCTGGCCTCCTCGGGCCCGCGGGTATCGTCGGCGATCTCGCGGTCGTACTCACCGTCATCGGTCTCGAGCGGCTCGTCCAGCGAGTAGGACACGTTGTCGCTGCGCCTGCGCCTGCGCACCACGTCGATGGCGAGGTTGCTCGCGATGCGATAGAGCCACGTATGGAAGCTGGCCGCGCCCCGGAACCTCGGCAGCGAACGGTATGCCCGCAGGAAGGCCTCCTGCGTCACGTCCTCGGCCTCGTACGGGTCTCCCAGCATCCGGGAGACGTAGCTGTATATCTTGTCCTTGTACTCCTCCACCAGGCGGCCGAAGGCATGTTGGTCGCCGCGCTTGGCGCGCTCGACCAGCCGCTCTATCTCGGCCTGTTGCAGTGCGGTGCCTTTCGCCATCGTAGACGCTATGCCCGCTGCAATGTTCAAACGCGATCGCGCACGTTGGCGCCCGCGTCCCGGTGGGTTGGTTACTGGTCGAACAGACTGCCCGACCCGCCCCCGGACTCATCCGATCCGTCCGCCGGATTCCTCTCGGCGGGCCCCGCCCCGCCGGGCGGCTCACCCGGGAGCCGACCGCCGGGGGCGTTCCCGCGCGCGCCCAC
>JALGUI010000167.1 GCA_029820915.1 Candidatus Zipacnadia bacterium
GATGTTGCAGAAGGGGATGAAGCGATCCGGGTACTGCTCGGCGATCATCAGGATGTCTTCGTTGCTCTGGGTGAGCACGTTGCACTCTGGGATAGTGAATGGAAGCATGACCCCGCGGTCGATGCCGACTTCGTCGTACATCTCGATGAACTGCTCGGGCGAGGCCGGCCCGTCGGTACCGGGCGACCAGCCGATGTCCGAGATCTTCGCGATGTGGATGTGAATGTCGATGAACATGTCTGTTCCTCCGTTTCCCGGCCGACGGTGCCGGCGGCCAAGCAGGCTGTGTGGCGTCACAGTGAAGTGGTGTCTTCGCCGACGCCACACCAGCACCTGCGAGTCGCTCGGCCCCGGCCCGCTCTCTGTGCAGAGCGGGTCAGCGCGCAGGTGCACATCAGGTGGCGGCCGAAACAGCACCGCACGCCGAGCCTGCATGGCGGAGAGGGTTGGGCAGAACGATGCGTTCGAGGATGTTGTGGCTGATCATGGCCCTGACCACATCGCACGGCATGGCCGCCGACGGCTGGGTTCATCCCGCCGGCCTGATCGACGTTGCCACGCTCCAGGAGATCCGCCACAAGCGCGATACGCAGGCGTGGGCGCGGGACGTCATCGACGGGCTCGACCGGGGCGTGCAGCCTTGGCTGGAGCAGCCCGTTGACCGGTTGGAGGCGCTGCTGCCGAAGCACAAGGTCTCGGTGTACTGGCTGCTGATCTGCCCCGACTGCCGAACACAGCTTCGCTTTGATCCCTTCAACGATCAGGCTGCCACCTGTGCCCATTGCGGCCGGACGCATCCGCTGTCCGAGGACTCCGTCGCCGCGACTGTGGGGTCTTCGTACTCCGGCACGCTGTACGACGGCTGGGGCTGCCACTACGTGCTGGCGATCTCGCGCGCTGCCCAGAACCTGGCTCTGCTGCACGCTCTGGGGGCGGACGCTGAGTACGCGCAGCGGTCCGCGGACATCCTGCGCATCTTCGCCAGGCATATCGGCTCTCTGCCGGTGCAGGGCCTCGGGCGCCTGCCCGTCATCTGGACCTACGCGTACGAGGGGGACATGTCTGTCCTCGAGCCGCTGATCACCGCGTATGAATTGCTGCGCGGCGTCGATGGGCTCCTGTCCGCCGACGATCATCGCCGCATCCAGCAGGATCTGATAAAGCACTGGACCGATGCCGTGCTCCGCTTCGAGCAGGACAGCAGTCAGCGCCACAACAACATGTACCGCTGGCTCACCACGGTGGCGCTCGCAGGATGCGCCCTCGAGGACCCGGGCTACGTTGATTGGGCCTTCGGCGTGCGCGACTACTCGCCACAGGCGCGGCCCGAACATCGCAGCCTGGCGTGGCTGACCGAGAACAACTACCTCGAGGATGGCGCGTTCTGGGGGTTGTGCAGCGCGTACCACCTGTACGCGCTGGGGCCACACGGCAGGGCGATGGTGTTGGGCCGCAGGCTCTCGCGGCAGATGCCGGACCTGTTCCCGCCGGAGCTCTACGACGAGATGGCCCCGGACAACCCTCGGAGCCAGGTCGCGCGGAACGCTCTCAAGTGGTTCACCGCGCAGTGCTTCCCGGACCTGACCATGGCGCCATTCGGGGACATGGGCGGACGCGTCAGTCTGGCCACCTACCCGTTGACGGCCGAGATTGGCTACAGAGACCTCGGGGTCGAGGAGGTAGGGAGCTACCGCGCCATCAGGGAGGGGAGCCGAGGACTCACCGGACTGCTCTATGGCGCCGACACGATCGCGGAGCAGCCGTGGCCGTACCAGAGCGTCCACCTGTCCAGCGGCTACGTGGCCCTGAAGCGCGAGACCGGGGACAACCGGCTGTACGCGGGCCTGAACGCCCTTGCGCCCGGCAGCGGGCACTCGCACGCCGACCGGCTGAGCCTGATCACGTACTCACGCGACAGGATGCTTTCCGGCGAGAAGAGGACGCGTTACGATGACGCGGAGCAGCGCACATACAGCGGCGCCTCCTACGCTCACAACACGGTCACGGTGGACGAGCGCTCCCAGGTCCATGGGGATAAGCTCACCGGCGACCAGATCCCTCGCATCGAGGCGTTCGTGGACATGCCCGCGGTCCAGGTGGCCGAGGTGCGCGGCGACCATGTCTACCCGGAGACCCGGGTATATCGACGCCTGCTCTGCCAGTTCGACGAGTACCTCGTGGACATCTTCCGGGTAGAGGGCGGGAGGACGCACGACTGGTTCTTCCACGGGGTTGGGGACCGCCCCGTGGTGAGCATTCCGCTCGAGGAGCGGCCGCAGTTCGAGCCCGCCTCCTACGTCTGCCGGGGCGCGCCCGCGTACGCCACAGGCGCGACCGACGACCCGTTCTCGGTGACCTGGCGGATCCCGGCGGATCCTGAGGCCGAGCTCGACGGACGGCGACGCGATGTGTTCTCGCGCGTGATGCTGGCCGGCTTCCCCAACCAGGGCGTGAACATCCTGAGCACCTACCCCAACCCGGGCCGGTACAGCCTCATGGTGCGCCACGCGGGGGCCACCCACGCCTTCGTGGCGGTGCACGAGGCGTACTTCGATGAGCCGGTGGCGGCACAGGTACGGGCGCTGCCGGGCTCCAGTGCTGCCGCGGTCGAGGTGACTCACGCCGACGGCTCTCGACGGACGGTCGTGTACGGACGCGGCGGCGCCGAGACGGGCATCGGGCTGCGGGGCAGGATGGGGATGATCGACCTCGACGCCCGCGGTCGCCTGCGTGGCCTTGCCCTGCTGCAGGGGCGCGAGTTGCGCTATCAGGGCGTGCGCCTGATCAGATGCGAGCGTGACGCATGCCTCTCGGTGGTGTTCGCCGGCGATCGCGTCACGGCCGTGTCCTCGCCCCCGATCGCCTACCGCACCGTCGGGGGCCGGCGGGTGTTCGAGCCCGGCCAGGACGTGCGCGCGTGGCTGCACGCGCCCGCTTCACTGTCCCAGACAGGCGATGAGTGGTACGCCGTCGCGCGCTGCCCCGGCCAGGATGCCGATGGCCCTCGGCCCGTGATCATCGGGCACGACTAACGACCACTTCACGACCGGCGCGGACCGTAGTGTCGGGCAGGGAGTCCGGATCTGCGCGGTTGTGGAGCTGGCTCTGGCGATGCCGTCGCCATCTCGGAGACAGCGGTACGCGCGTCCGCTGACGTGAGTAGCGCGGTTGCTGGGGACAGAACGCTCGTCGCTTGGCCCTGCCGCGCGACGCCGCGGGCGCCAGCCGACGGTCGCCCCGCTTTGCGCCGGCCGAGGTCACTCGCCCAGCGCGACGATCTCCGCCGCGACCTCGCGCCGGAAGCGGTCGTAGTCCTCGAAGCTGATGCCGACGTCCAGACCGAAGCTACCACTGACCGCCTGAAGTCCGTCCTCGGCCACCGAGTGCTCGCTCCAGTTGCCCTGCATGCTCCGGTTCGTGCGGAGGCGGGAGATGTCAACGCGGTCCTGCCATCGTCGGAGCACCTGCTCGGCGGCGGCGGCTCGATCTCTGCGCGCCGGGTCGTCCGAGGCGCGCGCGGCCTCGATCCGGCGCTGGAGCGTCAGCGCGTAGCGACAATCGTCCACACCCTCGCGGACGCCCTCCCACCCGAGTCCCGGGCCGCCCGGGTGGTCCTCGTTCGCCGGGTACACGAAGACCGTGTCGCCACGTGGACCCGAGTAGTCATCGTACGGGTCCTCGTCGCTCGAGGAGTACGCCCAGCTCAGGATGCCATCCGCGCCCGTCGAGAGCAGGTACAGGCCGTACGCGAAGCGCATGGTCTCGACGTGGTAGCCCGTGGTGTCGAAGTTGTAGTACCAGATCTCCTTCCCGTCGCCGTGGGCCCGGTCCAGGATCGCCTGCCACTCCTCGCGCTCGTACACCCGCCTGCCGTAGATGAGCGGCCCGTAGGCGTTGACGAGAACATCAGTGTAGAGATAGGTCTGCTCGGCGCGCTCAAGGTGAACGTTGGGGCCGTCCATCTCCGTGCGCACACCGACATCATTGAGGAGCTTCAGCTCGCTGAAGCCGCGCTCGAAGCGCTGCTCGTGGGCAAACACCTCGTCCCGAGGCTGGAAGATGATCTCCGGCCAGCCCCGCTCGCGGCCGCGCTCGACCACGGCCCGAATGACCGCCTGGTAGGCCTCGGCATAGGCGTCGGAGTCCACGGCGCCGGCCTTCTCGGCGAAGCCGCCGACGTCGCCGCCCATCAGCCACACCACGGGCCGCCCGAAGCCGGCCTGCGCATAGGCGTCCATCGCCTGCTCCAGCGGACCCGTGCCGTCCCAGCCGACCGTGACCCGGCCGTCCTCGAGCGCCATCCGGGACCCCAGCGCCGAGTAGAACCCGACGGTGTTCATGCCGTGTGCCCGCATGTCGGCGTACTTAACCGCCACGAAGTCGTCGCCCGGGTGGACCCGCTGCGCCCCGTCGTACATGCCCAGGGACAAACGCTCGGGCTCAGACAGCCGGAAGGGGTACACGTGCAGCGTGATGGGCACCGTCTGCTCGGCAAGGCCCTCCGCCCGCACGGTGGCGGTGCCCTCGTAGTCGCCCGACGACGCGTCCTCGGGCACGTGGAAGGTCAGCCAGAACTGGCGCACCTGGCCGGGCTCGCAACGCACGGTGTCGCCGGTCTCGATGTACGTCGGCACCAGCACGCGGTCGTTCATTCCGTAGTGGGACCGCTTCGCCAGGTAGCGGACGACGCCGACCTCCACGCACGAGGGCTCCAGCACTCCGGCCGGACCGCGCAGCGGCGAGAGCGTGAGGCTCGCCTCAACGGGCACCGCCGGCGAGTACAGCCCGATGCTCAGGGGCTCGTACTCCCCGGGGCAGGCGAAGACCTCGCAGGTCGCCGACAGCTCGGCGTCGCTCGGCACGTAGCTGGGGGGCATCAGGTCCAGGTAGTTGCGGCGGAAGAGGGCGAAGCCGGCACGCTGCCCGTCGCTGAGCGTCGGCGGCGGGTTCGCGGGCACGTAGGGCGTGGCGGGAATCTCATCAACGGCGGTCACCTCGACGTCATCGAACCACACGGCGCCGGCGCCGGCGCCCCGGTAGTTGACCCACAGGGCGACCTTCAGGCAAGGCGCTCCCGTCGGCGGGCGGTAGTAGCCCACGCGCCGCACCCACTGCGGCGAGCCCTGGCACGAGGCCAGGTCATACCCGGCGGCCAGCCACGTCTCGCGCGTCTCGTCATAGGCCGAGAGGCTCACCGAGCCGACGGCGTCGCCCTCGGTGCGCATCCACAGCGAGACGCGGTAGATCGGCCAGGGCTCGGGCGGCTGTAGCCACGCCGTCAGCAGGGCCTGGGACTCGGCCTCGACCGTCAGCCCGGCGCAGCGCTCGCCCGAATGTGCCTCCCCCTCGGCGGCGCGGCTGCCCTCCCCGCGTGACACCGACAGACTCCAGCCGTCCGGGGTGCCGTCGCCGTCCGCATCGTCCTCCAGGTCCCCGTTTGACAGCAGGTTCCCCTCGGGCCTCGTGGGCGGCGTATCGAGGCAGACGAGACCGAGATCATCGAACCAGGCGGCGCCCGGCCCGCCTCCGCCCATGTTCGCCCACCCCGCTATCCGCACGCTGCCCGTGCCCGGGGGCACCTCGAACTGTGCCTCGTCGGTCCGCCACTCCTGCTGGTCCTCGGCCACGACCAGCCGGTAGTCGGCGGCCAGCCACTTCTCGTCCGTCGCGGCGTAGGCGCTGAAGCTCACGGTCCCCTGCGCCTGCCCCTCGGTCCTGACCGCCACCCGGAGCCGGAAGTGGCTCATCCATGCTTCGAGCTTGATGACCTGGGACCAGTACCCGACGTGCTCCGGCCCGGTAGAGCGAATTGCGACCGCGCCGCCGCCATCCGCTCCGGCTCGCGCGTCATAGAGCGCTTCAGGCTGCCCCTTCTGGACGGCGAAGCGCCATCGGTCGGGCACTCGGTCGGCGTTGGCGTCGGAGTCCAGGGAGCCGTTGCGCAGAAGCTCGGGCTCGTCCGCCGCCACCGCGCCAGACATGACCAGACACGCGAGCCCGAGCGTCGCACCAACGCCGCTCCTGCGCAACATGGCCACGCCCTCTCTGTCGAGCAGTATGCTATCCATACACCTACTTCGCCAACACCCCCGCAGATTCATCGTCCGACCCCGGGTATTGATTTACACCTACTTCGCCAACACCCCCGCAGATTCATCGTCCGACCCCGGGTATTGATTCGCCTGGAGGGAGAGTAGACGAGGGGGAGCTGCATCCAGGAGGAATGATGGCGATGATGCGGAAGCGCTACGGTGAACCCCGGATCGTGTTCGCGCCGCACCGTGCTGAGACGACTTGAGAGTGAAGTCGGCGGAAGGAGAGGGCAAATGAAGTGGGTCACTCGTGAACGCCCGAAGACCGACCGCATTGCCTGC
>JALGUI010000168.1 GCA_029820915.1 Candidatus Zipacnadia bacterium
GGCAGCGGCTCCTGCTCGTAGACGTCGAAGATGCCGGTCCAGCGGCCCTTCTGCAGCTCCTCGACCAGCGCGTCGGGCTGGATCAGCGGCGCGCGGCCGATGTTAATCAGCACCGCCCCGTCCTTCATGGCCTGGAGCTGCTGCGGGCCCACGCGGCCTGTGTTCTCGACGGTCATGCCCGCAAGCGTGAAGATCACGTCGGCCTGCTCGAACAGCTCGTCGAACTCGACGCGGCGCATGCCCTGCCCGGCGGCGTCCTCGTCGGACAGGTGCCCGCTGGCAACGAGGATCTCCTTGGGCTCGAACGGACGCAGCATGGTCAGCAGCCAGGAGGCGATGTCGCCGAAGCCCCAGATGCCGATGACGCAGTCCTGCGGGACGCGCAACTCCCAGTCCTTGAACCAGACCATGTTCTCGGAGCGCACGCCCAGCTTGACGCGCTCGTGGGCGCGCCGCACGCCCATGAGCATGAGCATCATGCAGTGCTCGGCACACGAGCGGGCCATGAAGGTGTTGGCGGTGCACACGCGCACGCCGCGCTCGAACACATCGTCGGAGATGTAGGGCGCCACCGAGCCGCCGACGTGGCCGACGATCCGCAGCGCCTCGTTGTCGGCCAGGATCGCGTCATCGAGCTTCGGCGAGCCCCAGGTGGTGAGCAGCGCCTCGGCGTCGGCGATGATGTGGGCCCACTCGTCGGGTTCGATGGGCTCGTCACGCTCATTAACCCAGATGTCCCAGCCGAGTTCCTCCGCGCGCTGCTTCGAGCGCCCGCGGAAAAACCAGTCGAGGCTCTGCTGCGACTGGTTCATGAAGTAGATAGTAGGTCCGGCGGCCATTGGTATCGCTCCCTGTCTCCGTTCACGCTCAGGTGGAGCGCGTGCAGGTTCGGCGCGGTAAGAGGTGGCACCTGCGCCGACCGGCAACCGGCAACCGGTGAACGGCGAACGACGAACCGCAACCGGCGAACGGCAGACGGCTCACGGCGTCGTGGTCCAGTCGTTCAGGAGGGGCGGGCTTCCTTGCCCGCCCGGCTGTTCGTCGTGCGGAGGGACCGCAACGAGGTCGGCCCAACTCGGCTGTCGCCGTTCGTGTGCATGTGCCCGTCATGGAAGACGACCGTGTTGGGCCGGCCTCCTTGCGACCGCTTCGCGGTCGCCCGTCGTGCGGCCCCTCCGGACGACAACGGCATCGGCGCGGCTGACGCGACGCCGCGCCGGACAGCACCGGCGCGGAGCGGGCACCGGCGGACAGGCGGAAGTTGTCGGACGCTCGGTCGCGGGGTATGATGCGAAAGACGCCGCGCGATACCTCCTGTGCTCAGAGGTGGTCAGTGGATGATCGGGCCGCTGAAGCGCCTGCTCGTCGTCCTCGTGCTGGGCGTCGTGCTGGCGGGCAGCGTGGCGCTGGCGCAACGTCAGGCGCTCGAACCGCAGACGTACATGGTGCCGATGCGCGACGGCGTGCGGGTGGCGGTGTCGTCGAGTAACTACCCGCGCTTCTCGGCCAACCCGAACACCGGTGTGGACACCGACGAGGGCGGTGAGACGCGCGTGGCGGCGAACACCGTGTACGTCGGCGGCACCGACGGCTCACGCGTCATCCTGCCGGTCGTGATGGGCGAGGGCCGGGAGCCGGAGGCGCCGTGACGCGAGCGGGTCGAGCCGAGCCGCCGGCGGCGCCGACCGACCGCCGGAGGGGTCGTTGACACGGTTTTTCCCGATGCCGTATAATCGCGACTGCCGCCGGGCGGCCAGCACGACAGGCTCCGGCGCGACAATCGGCGAGACTTGAGGACCAGCGAGGTGGGGACAGTGAGCGACAGTCGTGGGTTCGGAGTCATCGGCACAGGCGTGTGGGGCGAGACGCACGTGATGACGTACTCGGCGCACCCCGGCGCGGAGCTCGTGTGCATCTGCGACCTGAACGAGGAGCTGGTCAGGGGGCGAGCCGAGCAGTACGGGGCGGGGAGCTGGACGACCGACTACGAGGAGCTGCTGGCGCGCGACGACATCGACGCCGTCTCCGTCGTGACCCCCGACTTCCTGCACCGCGAGGTGGCGATTGCCGCCGCCGAGGCGGGCAAGCACGTCCTGCTCGAGAAGCCCATGGCCACCACGGTGGCGGACTGCCAGGCCATGATCGACGCGGCCGAGGCGGCGGGCGTCACGCTCATGGTGGACTTCCACAACCGCTGGAACCCGGCGATGTGGGGGATCAGGGAGAAGATCGAGAGCGGCGAGCTGGGCGAGCCGCAGATGCTGACCGTGCGCCTCAACGACACCATCTACGTGCCGACCCAGATGCTGAGCTGGAGCGGCAAGTCCACCGTCATATGGTTCTTGGGCAGCCACTCGGTTGACCTGGTTCGCTGGCTGTTCGACGACGAGGTGACGCGCGTCTACTCGGTGTCGCGGTCGAAGGTGCTGAAGGCGCGCGGCGTTGACACGCCCGACTTCTTCCTCACCATCGTGGAGCTTGCGGGCGGTGGGGTCGCGCACATCGAGAACTGCTGGATCATGTCCGAGTCGATGCCCACGGTCTTCGACTTCAAGCTGGAGATGATCGGCTCCGAGGGCACCTGCTTCGCGGACTGCAGCTCCCACCGCATGCTGCAGACCTACACGCCCGAGGGCCCGGAGTACGCCGACGTCGCGGTGCGGACCGAGGTGCAGGGCGAGCCGGGCGGCTTCGGCATTAACAGTATCCGGCATTTTGCCGATTGTGTCATTGAGGACGTCGAGCCCGCAGTCAGCCCGCGGGATGGGCTGGAGAACACGCGCGTGCTGGTCGCGATTCACGAGTCCGCGCAGAGCGGGCAGCCGGTCGAGGTGCAGCGATAGGGCCGGCGCCGACGGTGGGGAGCGGGCGGCCGGTGGAGGCGGTCATCGGGAGCGACTGCCGTGTGAGGTCTGCGGGGAGAAAGGTCGTTGGCAGGTGGCAGGCAGGGACTCTAGACCGATGAAGACGGCGCTGTGCACGATAGCCTTCCGCGAACGTCTGCTCGAGTACAGTCTCGACATTGCGTGCGAGGCGGATCTCGACGGTGTCGAGATCTGGGGCCGCGAGCCGCACATCTCGGAGGAGTACGACGCCAACCGGGTGGCGGCGGCGCGGAAGATGGTGACCGACCGGGGCCTGGCGGTGGCGGCCTTCGGCTCCTACCTGCGCCCGGGTGCGGCGGAGAACGACAGCATGCCCCTGCGCGATGTGCTGCAGATTGCGGCCGGCCTGGAGGCCCCCGTGATCCGCGTGTGGGCCAGCGACGTGGGCTCCGCGCAGGCCGACAACGGCATCTGGAAGCGCACCGTCGCGGAGTGCCGCGAGGCCGCCGGCGCCGCGGCGAAGATGGGGATGAAGCTGGCGGCGGAGATGCACTCCAATACCCTCGCCGACACCGGTCTAAGCGCCAGGCGGCTGGTCGAGGAGGTCGGGCACGAGGGCTTCGGGCTGAACTACCAGGCGTCGCCCTGGATGGACGAGGAGAACGCCCTCGAGCGCCTGGACCACGCACTGCCGCATGTGCTGCACCTGCACGCGCAGAACTACGCGGCGCTGCGCGGGGACGCGGAGCGCGTCGAGCGCGTGGAGTTGGCCGATGGTATCATCGAGTACGGCCCGCTGGTCGCACGGCTGCGCGAGACGGGCTATGAGGGCTACATGGCCGTGGAGTTCAGTCCGTCGAACTGCGAGGACAAGCGCGCCGCCATCCGACGCGACTGCGCGTACCTGCGCAGCCTGTGAGCGTGGTCACGATGCGCTGGTTGTGGCTGCCCCTGACCGTCATCGGCATTGCGCTGATCGCCTGGGGTGTGCATGTCGGGCAGGATCACATGGTCGCACGGTACGCCAAGGCTCTGTGCACGGCGTGCATAGGTCTGGAGTGAGCGCGCGTTATGGCGGAGCGCGAAGGGGACGCGCCGCTCTACCTCAGGGTCCGCCGCCAGGTTCAGATCGCGGCGGCCCTCTTCGTCAACGCCCTCTACCTCTTTGACCTTCGCGGCGTCTGCTTCCCGGTTCTCAACTGCACGGCCTGTCCGCTGGCCTCCTTCGCCTGCCCCATGGGAGCGCTGCAGAACTCCGTGGCGGCAATGCGCGGGGTGCTGTTTGCGCCCGCCTACGTTGTCGGCGGCCTGCTGGCCGTCGGCGCGCTCATCGGCCGTGCGACGTGCGGCTGGCTGTGCCCCTTCGGGCTGCTGCAGGACCTGCTGGGGCGCATCCGCGGGCGGCATTGGCGGATGCCGCGCTGGACGGGGTACATCAAGTACGCGGTCCTCATCTCGCTGGGGCTGGTAGTGCCGTACCTCACCTTCACCCCCTGGTTCTGCAAGCTGTGCCCGCAGGGCGCGCTGCAGGGCGGCATCTTCCAGCCGCTGCTGGACGAGGACCTGCGTCCGCTGATTGGCACGTGGTGGTACATCAAGCTCGCCATCCTCGGCGCCTTCATCGTCGCCGCGGTGTTCATCCGCCGGCCCTTCTGCCGCTCGTTCTGCCCGCTGGGCGCCATCTTCTCGCTGTTCAACCGCGTGAGCCTCATCCGGATGCGCTACGACCGGGAGGCGTGCACCGACTGCATGTGGTGCGTGCGCGCCTGTCCGGCCGGGCTCGATCCGCGACGCGACCTTGAGGGCATGGCTTGCGTGAGCTGTATGGAGTGCGCGAAGTGCCCGTACGGCGCCATCCACGTCACCACCGCCTTCGCCGAGTGGCGCGATGGTGGCGGGGCCGGGAACGAGGCGGCGGGCACGTGACGCAGCCACGCTGGGACGAACTCACGGAGGAGGACGTGGACCGCCTGACCGTGCGCGTGATGCGCCGGGCGTGGCGGGCGCGACCGGAAGTAAGGAAGATCAGGCTCGGGGGCCGGGACGCGGTGGTGAAGGACTACGGGCGTCGGGGGAACCTGTTCAAGCGCCTTCTGGGCACCTTCCTGGCGCGGCGGGAGGTGGCCGCGCTGCGGCGGGTTGAGGGGATCCCGAACGTGCCCCGCGTGCTCGCGTCGCCGCAGCCGTGGATGCTGGTCATCGAGCATGTCAACGCCAAGTCGGTAACCGCACTCGATGCACCCCGGCTCGACCGGGAGTTCTTCGATCGCCTCACGTCGCTCGTCGATGAGCTGCACGGGCGTGGCCTGGCGCACGGCGACCTCGAGAAGCTGGATAACATCCTGGTCACACCGGCGATGCAGCCGGCCGTGGTCGATTTCGCCGCGTCGGTCATGTCCGGCGCCAACCCGCTGGCGGCCCTCGCCCTCGGGCACATGCAGGACAACGACCGCCGCGCCATCTGCAAGCTCAAGTCGCTGTTCGCCCCCGAGCTGCTGACCGACGACGAACAACGCAGACTGGCACACCGTGGCGCCGCGGAGCTGTGGTTCCGCCGGCTCCGGAAGTACGTCCGCCGGCCCGTGAAGTCGTTGGCGACCGGGAACGACGAGCGCGCGCGGGGCTAGTAACAACGGCGTCCAGGCGAGGGCGCCTGGACTCCAAGGGGGAGCGAGGGCGCCTGGACTCCAAGGGGGAGCGAGGGCGCCTGGACTCCAAGAGAACGGGATGGACGGGCGTCCGGCGACGGCGGGAACCGGCTACACCCTCAGTGACGTTACCATCATTGGCGGCTCATGGGAGCCGCGTACGGGGAGCCCCCCGATGGCGCTCAGGCTGATCGGCTCAGCTCGTGACGATGGCTCGCGCCGGCACGAGTTCGAGCGACTGGCGCGCACGCACGAGCGGGATATCTTCAACGCCGCCCTGCGCATGACCGGCGACTACGCCGACGCCGAGGACGTGGCGCAGGAGGCGCTGGTCAAGGCCTACAGCGCCTTCGACCAGTTCGAGCTGGGCACGAACTTCCGGGCGTGGATGCTGCGGATCGTGACGAACACGTACATCAACGAATTCCGCCGGCGCCGGCGCATGACGAACACGTACATCAACGAATTCCGCCGGCGCCGGCGCACACCGGACATGACAACCTGGGAGGACCTACCCCGCGAGGTGCTGGGCAAGCTCGCGCGCGATGCGGGCGAGGAGAGCCCGGAGCTCGCGGCCGTCGCCGGCGCCCTGGACGACGAGGTCGAGCAGGCGCTGGGGGAGATCCCGGAGGTGTTCCGCGAGGCCGTGGTGCTGTGCGACATGCACGGCATGGGCTACAGCGAGATCGCGCAGGCGC
>JALGUI010000169.1 GCA_029820915.1 Candidatus Zipacnadia bacterium
CCGTCACGAGTTGCTGCGGAAGGTCTCCTTGGCCATGGCCATGAAGTCCGCGTTCGTCTTGGTCTTGCGCAGGCCCGAGATCAGCGTGTCCGTGGCCGCCTCCATGTCCATGGCGTGCAGCGCCTTGCGGAGCTGCCAGATGCTCTGCATCTCCTCGTCGTCGAAGAGCAGCTCCTGGTGGCGCGTGCTCGACAGCTCGATGTTGATCGCCGGAAAGACGCCGCGATCGGCGAGCTGGCGCGACAGCACCAGGTCCATGTTGCCCGTGGCCTTGAATTCCTCGAAGATCATGTCGTCCATGCGGCTGCCCGTCTCGACCAGGATGGTGGCCAGGATAGTGAGGCTGCCACCGTCCTCGATGTTGCGCGCCGAGCCGAAGAAGCGCTTGGGGCGGTACAGTGCCGTGGGGTCGAGCCCGCCGGAGAGCGTGCGCCCGCTGGGGTCTACGGTAAGGTTGGAGGCGCGCGCCAGGCGCGTGATGCTGTCCATCAGCACCACCACGTGCTCGCCGTGCTCGACCAGGCGCTTGCAGCGCGACTGCACCAGCTCCATGACGGCCATGTGGTCCTCGGGCATGCGGTCGAAGGTCGAGGACACCACCTCGCCGTCAACCGAGCGGTCGATGTCCGTGACCTCCTCGGGCCGCTCGTCAACCAGCAGCACGATCAGCCGCAGATCGTCATAGTTGCTGGTCAGGGCGTTGGCGACCTTCTTGATGATGGTGGTCTTGCCGGCCTTGGGCGGCGCGACGATCAGGCCGCGCTGGCCCCGGCCGATGGGGGTGATCAGGTCCATGAAGCGCCCGGTGATGTTATCCGGCATTCCGCTCTCCAGACGCAGCCGCTGATCGGGGTAGATCGGCACCAGGTCCTCGAAGACCGGCCGGTGGCGGGCGTCATCGGGGTCGTGCTCGTTGATCGTCTGCACGCGCAGCAGCGACCAGAAGCGCTCGTTCTCCTTGGGCGGGCGCACCGGGCCGCTGACCATGTCGCCGGAGCGCAGGCCGAAGCGCTTGATCTGCGTGTCGGCCACGTAGATGTCGGTCAGGGGCACCTGCTTGCGCTCGTCCACGCGCAGAAAGCCCCGCCCGTCCTGCACGATCTCCAGGACGCCGTAGCCGTAGCGATTGCCGTTCTGCTCGCTCTGCGCCACCAGGATCTTGAGGCACAGGTCGTGCTTCTTCAGCCCGGAGGTCCTCTCGACCCCCAACTCCTCGGCCATGGTGCGGAGGTCCTGGACGGTCCTCTTCTTCAACTCTGACAGATCAAGCATCTGGCAATTGCACCTCGCGACGCTGCGGCGCTAGTCCTGAGCGGGTCGGTAGACCTCAGGGCGGAGCACGCCGACGAACGGCAGATTCCGGTAGTGATAGCCGAGGTCGAGACCGTATCCCACGACGAACCGGTCGGGTATCTGGATGCCGACGTAGTCGGCCTCGAACTCAACGGTGCGAGCCTGCGGCTTGTCGAGGAGGCAGCACGTGCGCACGCTTGCCGGACTGCGCTCCTGCAAGATCCGGACCAGCTCCCCCAGCGTCTGCCCCGAATCGAGTATGTCGTCCACGATCACGACGTGGCGGCCGGCGATGTCGCGGCCGACGTCCATCTCGATGACCAGGTCACCCGCGGCCGTGCCGTCACCGTAGCTGCGCGCGCAGATGAAGTCGGCCTCGAGCGGGAACTCCAGCCTGCGGATCAGGTCCGCCATGAACACGAAGGCGCCGGTGAGCACGCCGATGAGGATCGGGTTCTTGTCGCCGACATCGGCGGTGAGCCTCCGGGCGAGCCGATCGACGACCTCCGCGAGCTGCTGTCCCGTGACCAGCACCTCGGCGACGTCGTCTCGCGGCGCACGCCCTCTGCCCATCCTACTCCCACTCGATCGTGCCGGGCGGCTTCGAGGTGATGTCATAGACAACACGGTTCACGCCACGCACTTCATTGACGATGCGGCTCGATATCCGCGCCAGCAGCTCGTGCGGCAGATCGGCCCAGTCGGCGGTCATGAAGTCGTCGGTGGTGACCACGCGCAGGATCACCGGGTGCTCGTAGGTGCGCCCGTCGCCCATCACCCCGACGCTGCGCATGCTCGACAGCACGGCGAACCACTGTGCCAGGCCCTCGACTTCCGAGGCCGCGATCTCCTCGCGCAGGATCGCGTCGGCCGCGCGCACGATCTCCAGCCGCTCGCCAGTGACCTCGCCGACGATGCGCACCGCCAGCCCCGGGCCCGGGAAGGGTTGGCGCCACACCACGCTCTCAGGCAGGCCCAGTCCGAGCCCGACGCGGCGTACCTCGTCCTTGAACAGCGACCGCAAGGGCTCGATGTTCTCGAACTGCATGTCGTCGGGGAGACCGCCGACATTGTGGTGGGTCTTGATCTTGGCGGTCTCCTCCCCGCCGCTCTCGATCACATCCGGGTAGAGGGTCCCGTGCGTGATGAACCTGAACTCGCCCAGCCTCGCCGCCTCGCGCTCGAAGGTGCGGATGAAGGTCTCGCCGATGATCCGCCGCTTCATCTCCGGTTCTTCGACGCCGCGCAGCCTGCCCAGGAAGTCCTCGGACGCGTCCACCGCCACGAACCTGTCGCCCAGGCGAGGGCGGAAGGTCTCGATGACCTCCTCCGCCTCGTTCTCGCGCAGCAGCCCGTGGTCGATGAACATGCAGGTGAGCCGGTCGCCCACCGCGCGCTCCACGAGCATCGCCACCACCGAGGAGTCCACCCCGCCGGACAGCGTGCACAGTACCCGCTCGTCGCCGACGCGCCGGCGGATCTCGGCGATCGCCTGCTCGATGAATGACTCGGTGCGCCAGGTCCCCCGGCAGCCGGCCACCTCGTAGAGGAAGCTGCGCAGCATCGCCGGGCCCTCCGGCGTGTGCTGCACCTCCGGGTGGAACTGCACGCCGTACAGGCCGCGGTCGAGGTCGGCCATGGCCGCCACCGGACTGTGCTCGGTCTCGGCCAGCACGATGAACCCATCCGGGACCTGCTCCACGCGGTCACCGTGGCTCATCCAGCAGGTGGTGTGCTCGGGCACGCCCGCCAGCAGCGTATCCGACTCGATGACGTGCAACTCCTGGCGGCCGAACTCCCGCCGGCCGCCGGGCGCCACGACGCCGCCCAGTGCATGGGCCATGAGTTGGCAGCCGTAGCAGATGCCCAGGACCGGGATGCCGAGCCCGAAGATCGCGGGGTCGAACGCCGGTGCGTCCTCCGCATAGACGCTCGACGGGCCGCCCGACAGCACGACCGCGGCGGGGCTATCGGCGGCTATCTGGTCGGCGCCAATCGAGGAGCGCACGACCTCGGCGTAGACGTTCAGCTCGCGGATGCGCCGGACGATGAGCTGAACGTACTGTGCTCCGAAATCGAGCACCAGCACCTTCTCCTGCTGGGAGGGCAGTTGGGTCAGACGAGGTTGGTGGCTCATGCTATGGTACGTATCGGCATCGGTGCCGGCCCTGCGGTGTGGGGTTCAGCGGCTCCCGCCTGCTCCGGCACAGGCGGGCGAGATCGGTGGGCTCTTACGAACCCTTCTCTGCGCTGGCGCCCTGTGTGCGATCTCAAAGAGGATACGCCCGGCACTGCGGGCATGGGAAAGACGACACGGCAGAAAGCCCAAAACGGTCCGGAAAAGGCCTGGGAGGAACTGCGATCTACGTCCGGAAAAGGCCTGGGAGGAACTGCGATCTACGCGGCGAGTATAGCAACGCCGTTTCCTCTTGTCAACGCCCGCCCGGAACTTTTTCCGCGCCTCCACGGGCGTGAGCGCCCTGCCAAACGGCACCTAGCTCCCCCCGGCCGCTCTCGGTCAGATCGCCTCAATCGGCCCCGTCCGACTCGCCGCCAAGGATATCCTCGAGAGCCAATATCAGCGGCGGGAGGTCCTGCGTGACGGTCCTCCAGACAATCTGCAGGTTAACGTCGTGATAGGCGTGAATGAGCCGGTTGCGCATGCCGATCATCTCGGACCATGGCAGATCAGCGTACGCGGCGTGCGTCTGCTCCCCTACCTGACTGGCGGCCTCGCCGATGACACCGATGGCGTGGAGCACTGCGTAGTTGAGCATGCGGTCGGACTGCAGTTCGTCCGCCGACCGCCCCTCGACGAATGCGACGGCCTCGCGCGCCGCCTCAAGCATGTGTAGGAGACGAATGCGATCTTCCTCAGCGGCCATACTGCACCACCGCCTCCGACAGGACCCGATCGCGGAAGTGGCGGCTCAGGTCCTCAGGAGTGCGCAGGTCGGCCTTGCGCCCCAGCATCTCGGTCAGCTCGCCCTCCGGCTCGAAGCGCACGAGCACGTCCACGTCGCTGTCGGGCCCGAAGTCGTCCCGCAGCACCGAACCGAAGAGCGCGAGCCAGCGGATGTGGTGGCGCCGACAGAACTCGGCAACGCGCTCCCTCTCTATCGCGATCGGCAGGTCCACGCCTAGCCCCCCTCCTTAAGCCGCTCTCGCTCGCGTTCGAGCGACGCCGCGACGCGCTCGCGCGCCTCTTCGATCAGCGGCTGCATCTGCTCCATCGTCCACGTGCGCTCCTCGAAGCTGCGCGCCTCGACCGTCGCCAGGAACTTCGCCATCTCCTCGAAGTACGAGCCGTAGATGTGGTAGGAGTCCACGACGTGGTTGTACTGCCCGACCCGGATCTCGCGGCCCAGCCGTTCGCCCAGCCGCTCGGCGATGGCGCGCTGCAGCTCGGTGAAGGCGTACATGTTCATGTACGAGGCCTTGAAGGCGTCGTTGCTGCGCATGTGGCAGGCCATCACCAGGCGGTCGTCGAACACGCGGAACCACATGCGCTGCAGGCAGGCCGGATCGTGGATGCCCGCGTCCTCCCAGCACTTCCAGACAACCGCCTGCGCCCGACGCGTGTGCGGCGCAGCGGCGAGAGCATCGACCACATAGTCGAGCTGGTTGATGACGCGCCCGTCCGGCAGCGAGTACGCCTCCAGCCGCTCGTGGTAGGTGTACTGCCACTTGCCCTCGTCGGGCGCGATCCAGTGGTCGTGGATGCCGTCCACGACCTCCTGGCGGTACACCTCCAGGTCGTGGATGCCGCCCGGCAGCGCGCGGTGGATGCGCGGCTCGTTGAAGGGGTTGCGGACCGCCAGCGCCAGCGACACGTCGCGACTGGGCGGATCGCCCTCGCGGTCGTACTGGGTCTCGATCGACGCCCCCTGCTCCCAGCAGGCGATGACGGCGCGCTCCCAGCCCTCGGCGAGGCAGTCGGCCTTGATGCAGATCAGCGGCAGGTCGAATCCGTCGGTCATGTGCTCCCACCTGGTGAGGTAGTGTGCGGCCCCCGCGGCCGCGTGGCCGCCGGTAGCTTTGCCCATGCCCCGGCGGATTCCTCCTCGCGGGGCCTGTGGAGCCGTGCGTGATCACTCCGCGGGCCGCACCAGCCGGCTCGGATCGGTGGCCAGGTAGGGCAGGGCGCCGCGCAGCGCCAGCCTGGCGTCCTCGATGTAGCCGTCCGGCACCTTGTCGATCTTCAGCGACCACGCGCGGTCGCGCTGCCCGGCGTCGAGTGCGAACTCAGCGCGCACCGTGTCGTCCTCGCCCGTTGCGCCGGCGAAGACCTCGTTGCCGTCCGGGTCCCAGATGGTGAGCGCCGCCGTCTCGCCCGGCGTGTCCGTGTCCAGGCTCACCGCGAGCGTGTCGGCGTCCGGGTCGGGCAGGAAGTACATCCGGGGCGTGGGCCCGACGAAGTGTGGCTCGTTGCTCGCCAGCACAAAGCTGCGGGCGTCGCAGGTCACGAAGGCGGCGTTGGCGCCGGCGTGGATCAGCAGCACGTAGTAGGGATGCTCGGCCGCCTCGACCTCGATCGTCTGCTCCGCCATCGGTCCGACATTGACCGACATGACCTCATCGCCGTCGGGGGTGCGCAGCGATGCACCGGTCTGGTCGAGGTAGTGTCCCATCTTGCGCGGGCGGATAGTCACGGCGAACGGCTCGCCCGGCGCGGCGGCGACCAGATAGACCGCGGTGAGCCGGACCGCCGGCGCGGCCCCCAGCGCCTCCTCGGGCACCTCCGCGGCCGAGGCGGCGACGACGGGCGGGCCGGCGTATCTCAGCTCGCGCGGGATCGTCGTGGTCTTCGGTGCCGTGACCGAGCGTCGGTGCATCGTCCGATCGAACCCCAGTGAGTCCGGGTGCTCCCGCACGAAGCTGTCCAGCGCCGCGACGGACTCCTCCGTGGCGGTCAGATGCATCTCGCGCAGCAGCATGACGTACTCGAAGTGGTCCACGGAGAGCTGCACGCGCGCCTGCTGCTTCTCGGTATCGGCGAGCGCCGCGGCCCGGTCGAGCATGGCGCGCAGTCGCGGGAAGTCGTCGGCGGTGAACAGGTTCCCCTTCAGGAATCGCTCGCGGGCGATGTCGCGCAGGGCCTCGAAGTACTCCCGCATCGGCTCGGCGGCCGGGCCGTACATGCCCGCGAAGTAGTCGTCGATGATCGCCTCGACATCGGCGTCCACGTCCCACATGAGCTTCGCGGCGAGGTAGAAGTTCAGGCTACAGTTGCCCCAGATCGCCAAGGCCTCGGAGTTGATGCCGATCACGTTGTGCTCGTGGTACCACGGGATGTCCTCCGCCAGCGCCCACGCGGCCGCCACGCGCGCCAGCCCGTCCATCTCGGGCACGAGCCCGGTGTAGTACTCGCGCGCGAACAGGCTGTCGCTGACCTGCGCCCAGCCCTCGACGATCGGCACGTAGCCTCCGTTGCGGGGCGACTCGGGGTCGGTGATCGGCCGGAACTTGTCCGACACCCCGCCGTAGTGCGCCACCGCCACCGCCACCCGCGGATGCGCCTGCAGGTCGGTGGGCGGCTCGGCCGTGGGCGCGTACGCGTAGAAGCACACGTGCCGGTTGGGGTGCGTGTCCTCCAGCAGCGTCGCCACCTGGTTCGCGAACACCAGCATGCGCCGGCCCTTGCCGTGGCGCGCATCGCCCCGGAACTCCGGCGGGTCCAGCGCCACGCAGCTCTCGCACTCGCACCAGCCGCCCCAGCCGTCATTGGGCGACAGCGAGCAGCACCACAGGTCGGGGGCGTTGTCGAAGGCCTGACGGGCCTTCTCGGCGGCGATGCGCACGACCTCGACGTTCGACGTGCAGGGCTGCCAGTTGTGCGCCCGCTCGGGGATCATGCGCTCGCCGTCGATGAGCGGGAAGTACTCCGGGTGGGCCTCACCGTACTCGGCCGGGCTGATGATCCCGCCGAGGCTGTGCCCCATGCTGGCGCGGATGCCACCCATCTTATTGCGCGTCCGCCACCGGGCGTACGCCTGCTTCTCGCTCTCGGGCCGGTCGCTGTAGGCCAGCCACATGTCGCGGAGGATGAAGTCCGGACTCTCGGCGTTGCCCAGGTAGCCCACCTCGATGGTCTCGCGCACGGGGATATGCTCGCCGAGGTCCGTCGGCATGTACCACCGCACGCCGAGCTGTTCGAGCAGGTCGTAGACGCCGAACATCAGGCCCTCGGGGTCCTTCCCCAGGACTCCCAGCAGGCCGGTGCCGTCGCACATCTGGAAGAAGCCCTCGGGCTCCAGTCGAGGCACGTCCAGCCCGAACTGCCGGGCGGTCTCCTCGCCGATGGCCACCACGAGCAGTTGCGTCCCCTCGTAGTAGGCGGCCTCAAGCTCGTACGGCTGCATGTACTGGATCGGCAGCACCGCGCCACTCATCGCGCGGATGTAGTGCTGCAACTCCTCGGCGGCGTCCTGGCACCCGGGCTGTGCCAGGTGTGCGATGACCGCCACCGGCTCGCCATCGCGCACCAGCGTGACCTCCGCTGATGAGGCGCGGACGCCGAGGAGAAGCGCGCACACGGTTGTCACGATAATGGCGCGTCGCATGGATGGGGCCTCCAGTGATCGATGTTCGCCGCATGCCGAGGCGTGCCCCCCGGCGGGGCTATGCGGATTCGACCGTCGCTGCTATAATACCTCCCGGCTGCCGGACGGGGAGCCGCCGGCGGCCCTGCGCTTTTCGCCCGACCTCATCGAGCACAGGCGCCCCGGCCTGCCGGGGCCTCCTGGAGGCAGTTCTTCATGGCCAAGGACGTGCACGTCGAGCCGCAGCCACAGCCGCGCGACGCGAAGGCGGCTGAGGAGGCACACGGCCTGACGCTTCGTGCCGCTGTGCTGGCGCTGGTGTTCTTCGTTATCTCGCTGATCTGGATGCGTCTGGCCGGACTGATCGCGCTCGGCGCGCAGATAGGGGAGAGCGTGCCGGTCATCCCGGCCATCGCCGCGGTGCTGATCCTGGCCGTCGTCTCGCCGCTGCTGCGCAAGCTGCCGCGGATGTTCCACCTGCCCGAGTCGCAGATACTGCTCATCTACTCATTCCTGGTGATCGCGGTCTCCATGCCCTCGGTCGGCGTAGTGCGCCAGATCCTGCCCCAGATCACCGTGCCCTACTACTTCGCCGGGGCCGAGAACAACTACGACGTGCTCGTTGAGGACGTGCCCGCCTGGCTGTCGCCCGGTCACGACGACATCCAGACCATGTACGAGGGCAGCGACACCGGGCTGGTGCCGTGGGGGGGGTGGGTTACGCCGCTGGTCGCCTGGACCCTCTTCCTGCTGGCCGCCTACGTCACCATGTACGCCCTGATGCTCATCTTCCGCCGCCAGTGGATCGAGAAGGAGCACCTCACCTTCCCGATCGTGCGCCTGGTCATGGACATGTCCGACGAGTCGGGCCGGCGCGTCGCGGGCGGCTTCATCCGCAACCCCGTGATGTGGGCGGGCTTCCTCCTGGCGGCGATCTACAACGTCATGAACATGCTGAACGCCTGGAACCCGGCGGTGCCGGCGCTTGGCAAGTACTTCAACATCGGCGCGCTGTTCACCGAGCGCCCGTGGAGCGGCATGGGGGGCCTGTCGATCGCCTGGCGGCCCGAGAACTTCGGCATCGGCTATCTCGTCCCCACCGACATCCTGCTCTCCGTCTGGGTCTTCGCGATACTGATGCGCCTCGCCAATGTCTTCCAGATCGCGGCGGGCTACGACATCTCCGGCTTCCCCTTCGAGCGCCAGCACTCCTGGGGCGGCTACCTCGCCTTCGGCCTCGTGCTCATCTGGGTCGGCCGCCACCACATCGGCTCGGTGCTGCGCAAGGCCTTCACGGGCGACCCGGCCATCGACGACAGTGACGAGCCCTTCAGCTACCGCACCACCGTCATCGCCGGCGCCCTGGGCTTTGCCGGCATGATGGTCTTCGGTGTGATGAGTGGGCTGTGGCTGTGGGTGGCGCTGCTGTACTTCGGCGTGTGCATACTGTTCTCGGTGGTGTACGCCCGGGCGCGGGCCGAGGCGGGGGCGGCGCTGGTCTGGCTGTTCCCGATCATGCAGGCCTGGGAGATGATGTTCAACATCGGCGGCTCGCAGGTCTTCCAGCGCGGCACGAGCTGGCGCAACATCGGCGCGATGGGCATGCACTACTGGCTGTCGCGCGGCTACTTCCCGTCGATGGGCGCGTACCAGATGGAGGGCTTCCGCATCGCCCAGGACGCCAACATCCGCCAGCGCACCATGGTCTACTGGATGGTCGCGGCGTTGCTCATCGGCCTGCTCGGGGCCTACATCATCCACCTCAACGTCTACTACGGCTTCGGCGCCAACGTCCTCGAGGGCGGGACCACGCAGGGCGGCGCCAGGGTGCGCGCGGCCGCACGCGCGTGGGACGCGCTGTCGGCGCACGTGCAGGCGCACAAGGTCACCGACTGGAAGAGCACCGGCGCGGGCATCTCGGGGTTCGTCATCACCATCATCCTCGTGGTGCTGCGCACGCTCTTCCTGCGTTTCCCGCTGCACCCGCTGGGCTTCGTCATGGTGATGTCCTACGCCGGCCCGATCTGGGGCCCGTTCTTCCTCGTCTGGATCATCAAGAGCCTGATGCTGCGCATCGGTGGCATGGGGGCGTATCGCCGCGCCATCCCCTTCTTCCTGGGCTTGGTGGTCGGTCACTTCTTCACCGCCGGCGTGGTCTGGGGCACGGTCAGCCTGTTCAACGACATGTACCGCCGCTACGGCGTCTGGTTCGG
>JALGUI010000170.1 GCA_029820915.1 Candidatus Zipacnadia bacterium
CTTGTGACTTGCGACTTGTGACTGATGACTTCCGTTCACGCGTAGCCCAAGTCCTCGCAGACCGCGCGGATCTTCGCCGTGTCGGCGTCGCTGGCGGGCACGACCGGCAGGCGAGTGCCGCCGACCGGGAAGCCGCACACCTCGAGCGCGCGCTTCACGCACGGCGGGTTGCCCGAGGGCAGGAAGCAGGCCTCGAACAACGGGGTCAGGCGGTGGTGGAGCTGCGCGGCGCGCACCACGTCGCCATTGTGGTAGCAGTCGATCATCTCGCCGATTTCCTCGGCCACGATGTGCCCAGCGACCGAGATGACCCCGACGCCGCCCACTGCCAGGATCGGCAGCGTCATGCCGTCGTCACCCGACCAGACCCGGAAGCCCTCGGGCGCGCCGGCGCAGATCTGCGCGATCTGCGCGATGTCGCCCGAGGCCTCCTTCACGCCGATCACGTTGTCGATCTCGTTCGCCACGCGCAACGTGACTGATGCGTCGAGGTTCTTGCCCGTCCGGCCCGGAACATTGTAGATGATCACCGGCAGATCGGTTGCTTCGGCGCACGCCTTGAAGTGCTGGTAGAAGCCCTCCGCGGACGGCTTGTTGTAGTAGGGCCCGACCAGCATGATGGCGTCCACGCCGGCCGTCGCGGCCCTCTGCGTCAGCTCGACCGAGGCGGCGGTGTTGTTACTGCCCGTCCCGGCCATCACCGCCGCGTCACCGCCCACGGCATCGATGACGACGCGGAACAGCTCCAGCTTCTCGTCGGCCGAGGTGGTCGGCGACTCCCCGGTGGTGCCCGAGACGAGCAGGTCGGAGCCCGCGTCGGCCAGTCGCTTCGCCAGCTCTGCCGCCCGGTCGAAGTCCACGTTCAGGTCATCGCCGAAGGGCGTGACCATCGCCGTGACCAGGTTCCCAAGCTCCGGCATCTGCCTCACCTCGGTGTGCTGGGCGGTCGGCGGGTGGCGCGCCGCCGACGCGATCGGGTTCGCCCCTCAGCCGAGCAGCCCGCGCGCGATCAGGCCCTCGGCGATCTGCACGGTGTTGGTCGCCGCGCCCTTGCGCAGGTTGTCCGACACGCACCACAGGTTCAGGCCGTGCTCGACCGTCGGGTCCTCGCGCACGCGCCCGACCAGCACTGCGTCCTTGTACTCGTCGCGCAGGCAGTCGGCCTGGGTCGGGTACTGCAACTCCTCCGGGGCGTTGCGCGCGCCGACGGCCTTCGGGTCCTCGCTCGTTCCGTCGATGACCGCGACGCCGGGCGACCGCGCCGGGTCGCGCAGGATCGCCAGCGCCTCCTCGCGCGACAGCGGGCGCTCGAGTTCGAGGTTGATCGCCTCGGCATGGCCGATGACCACGGGGACGCGCACGGTCGTGGCGGTGATGGGCAGGTCGGACTCGCCCATGATCTTGCGCGTCTCGTTGACCATCTTCATCTCTTCCTTGGTGTAGCCCGTGTCAAGGAAGCGGTCGATGTGCGGCAGGCAGTCGAAGCAGATGGCCTTCGCGAAGATCGACGGATCGAACTCGACCTGCGCGCCCTCGGCGTACCGGCCGACCTGGCTCTCGAACTCGTCCATGGCCCCCAGACCCCAGCCGGAGACCGACTGGTAGGTGGAGACCACGACGCGCTTGATGCCCGCGGCGCGGTGGATGGGGGCGATGGCCACGACCATCTGGATGGTCGAGCAGTTGGGGCTGCAGATGTGGCGGTTGCCCTCGCCGGCCGCGTCCATGTTGACCTCGGGCACGATCAGCGCGTAGCCCGGCTCCATGCGGAAGTCGCCACCGTTATCGATGGCCCACGCTCCGGCCGAGGTCGCGACCTCCCCCCACTCCACGCTCGCGCCCTTGGCCCCCTCGCGGCCGGCGAAGAACACCACGTCGAGGCCCTCGAACAGCTCCTCCGAGACCTCGCGCACCAGGACCTCCTCGCCCGCCAGCACCTCCGTGCGCTCGCGCGTGGCCATGACGACCGGCTCGCCCTCGACGGGGAAGTCGCGCTCCCTGAGGACGCGGACAATCCTGTCTCCGACCGGACCCACACCAACAACCCCGACACGAAGTCCCATCGCCTGCACCCGTCCCGATGAAGCTGAGTGTGACTCACAACGTCCCTCGACATTCGCCCGCGCGGAGTCAGGTGTTCTTCAGAAGCTGCTCGAGGCCGTAGACGAGGCCTTCGAGTTGGCGGACCTCGCGGATGGCCAGCAGCACGCCGGGCATGAAGCACTCGCGGCCGGTGGTGATGTGCTCGATGTTGAGCGTCTCACCGGGCCCGCCGAGCACCACGCGCTGGTTGGCGACCACGCCGGCCATGCGGATGGCGTGGACGGAGATGCCGCCGACCGTGCCGCCGCGCACGCCGTCGAGCCCGAAGTGCTCCGTGACCTGCGTCTTGAAGTCCTCGCCGCGCGCGTCGCGCATGCGACGGGCGGTCGCGAGCGCCGTGCCCGATGGCGCGTCGAGCTTGTTCTCGTGGTGGCTCTCGATGATGGCCGCGTAGTCCATGAGCGACGCGGCCTCGGTGGCGAACTTCATCATCAGGTTCGCGCCGATGCTGAAGTTCGGCGCGATGACCGCCGGCGTGTCGTGCTGCTCGCACAGCGCGGCGATGCCGTCGAGGTCGTCGTCGGAGAAGCCTGTGGTACCGACGACGCAGGGCACGCGGGCCGCGATTGCGGCGCGGATGTTGCCCATGACCGCGCCCGGACGAGTGAAATCGACCATGACGTCGGGCTGCGCGCCCTCAATGCCCTCGATGACGGTCTCCACAATCTCGATCTCGGGGGCGAAGGGCACCAGGTCGCACAGGACTGCGCGTGGGTAGGCCGGGTCGGCGCCACCCACCAGTTCCATATCCTCCGCGCCGAGGACCGCCTCGATCACCGTCCGGCCCATGCGTCCGCCGGCGCCGGACACCAGCACCCGGATCTCAGCCATTGCTCTCGCTCCTCCGTGCCCGTTTCCTGTCGGGCAGGATGCCCAACCTCCGCGGAATCGTGAGCCGCTCTCCACAGCACGTGAAAGTATTACTTCGACGCGCGGCGGCAGTTACCTTCCACCATCAGGTACACCACCGGGCCGGGGCCTCACCGGCCCCGGCCTGAGGTGCGCGGTCCAGGATGTGATCGACCGACTACTTCTTGTCGCGGAAGTAGGCCCCGGACGTCGGGCCTTCCTCGCCGCCGGAGTCGCCGCCGGAGTCGCCGCCGGAGTCCCGCGAGCCGCCGCCGTCGCGCGAGCCGCCCGAGTCCGTGCGCTCCTGCGTACCCTTCGAGCGGTCGGGCTTACGGTCGCCACGCTTGGAGTCGCCGCCGTCGCGACTGCCACGGCGACCGCCGCTGCGGCCGCGGCTGCCACCACGCCCGCTCCGGCTCCCGCCGCCGCTGTCGCTGCCCTCGCTCCTGTCGCTGTCACTCTTCTCGAGCAGCGCCTTGCGGCTGAGCCGAATCTTGCCCCCAGGCTCGACCTCGACGACCTTCACCGTGACCTCGTCGCCGAGCTTGAGGACGTCCTCGACCTTGTTGGTGCGGGAGTGCTCGATGTCGGAGATGTGCAGCAGGCCGTCGCGCCCGGGCAGGATCTCGATGAAGGCGCCGAAGTCGGTGATGGTCACCACCTCGCCGGTGAACACCTCGCCGACCGCTACGTCGCGCGTGAGGTCGGAGATGGCCGCCCTGGCCTCCTCGACCTTCTCGGGGTCCTCCCCGAAGATCTTGACGACGCCGTCGTCCTCGATGTCGATCTTGACTTCGAGCTCGTCCTCGAACTTGCGGATGGTCTTGCCGCCGGGGCCGATGACCAGGCCGATCTTGTCAACCGGGACCTGAATGGCGATCATGCGCGGCGCATAGGGCGAGAGCGTCTCGCGCGGCCCGGGCAGCACGGCGTTCATGGCCTCGAGGATGTGCAGGCGGGCGCGCCGGGCCTGCTCCAGGCCTTCGGCGAGCACCTGGTCCGGCAGGCCGCGGACCTTGATGTCCAGGTGCAGCCCGTTCACGCCGTTCTCGGTGCCGGTGACCTTGAAGTCCATGTCGCCCGCGGCGTCCTCGAGGCCCTGGATGTCGGTCAGCAGCATGTAGTTGTCCTCGTTCTCGTAGAGCAGCCCCACGGAGATCCCGGCCACGGCCGCCTTCATCGGCACGCCGCCATCCATGAGCGCGAGGGAGCTGGCGCACGTGGCGGCCATGGAGCTGGACCCGTTGCTCTCCAGCACCTCGGACACCACGCGTGTGGTGTACGGCCACTCCTCATCGGGCGGGAGCATGCGCTGGATCGATCGCTGGACCAGCGCGCCGTGCCCGATCTCGCGCCGGCTGGCGCCGCGCAGCGCCTTCGCCTCGCCCACGCAGAAGGGCGGGAAGTTGTAGTGGTGGGTGAAGGGCTTGTACTCCTCCTCCTCGAGCGAGCGGATCAGCGTCTGATCGCGCGTGGCGCCGAGGGTAAGGGTGGACAGCACCTGGGTCTCGCCGCGGGTGAACAGCGCCGAGCCGTGGGTGCGGGGCAGGAGGCCGGCCTGGACGTCAAGCGACCGGATCTCATCGGGCGCGCGGCCGTCCACGCGCCGGCGCTCCTCGAGGATGATCCGGCGCATCTGCTTCTTCTGGACCTGGTACATCGCCTCGCCGATCAGTGCGCCGGCGTCCTCGACGCCGGTGAATTGCTCGGCGAGCTGCGCGCTGATGGCCGCGAGGTCGTCGTGGCGCCCGGCCTTGTCGAGCGACTGGATGGCCTCACGGATATCGTCGCTGCGCGCCTCGGCGGCGGCCATGATCTCCTCGGACGGCTCCCACAGCGGATACTCGCCCTTGGGCTTGCCGGCCCTGCCACGCAGCTCGTCCATGGCATCGCACACGGTCAGGCAGGCGGCCTGGGCCATGCGGATGCCCTCGAGCACGATGTCCTCGGGGACCTCGTCGCCGCCGAGTTCGACCTGGACGACGCCCATGGGCCCGGCGCACACGGTCAGCTCCATGCGCGCCGCCTCGCGCTCCTCGAAGGCGGGGTTGAGGATGAGCTCGCCGTCGAGCCACGCGACCTGCGCGGCGGCGAAGGGCCCGTCGAAGGGCGCGGGCGACAGGTGCATCGCGGCGGCGGCGCCGATCATCGACACGATCTCGACCGAGCTCTCGTTCTCGGCCGACAGCGCGGTGCAGATCACCTGGACCTCGTTGCGCAGGCCCTGCGGCAGCAACGGCCGGATCGGGCGGTCAATGGCCCGCATGATCAGAGTCGCGTCGGTGCCCGGGCGGCCTTCGCGCTTGAAGAACCCGCCGGGGATGCGGCCTACAGCGTACATCTTCTCTTCGAAGTCAACGCGCAGGGGCAGGAACGACACGGAGGGGTTCGGCTCGTCTTCGATGACGGCGGTGCACAGCACCACCGTGTCGCCGTAGCGGGCGAGCACGGCGGCGCTGGCCTGCCGCGCCATCTCGCCGGTCTCGAGTGTGAGTTCGCGGCCGGCGAACTGGGTGGAAACAACCTGTTTGTCGAACATGTACAGTCAATAGCCTCCTGAGGCGAACTACCCCCTCAGGAGGTTGGAGGAAACGATGAGGAATCAGGGAAAACAGGGGACGGGGCGCGTCGCCTGCTTTCCCTGGTTCCCCGCGCTCCTCGGCCTCCGGAGGGTAGCTGACCCGGTGGTGATTCGCCCGTTCCTCGGGCGGTGGTGGGTGCGACTACCCGGGCATTGTATCCCAAGTGCAGGGCAATTGCAAGACGCTGCGGGGTGATAGGGTCTGAACGATCTGAGTAGGTGGTACCCAACAGCGACCACAAGCCGGCGGCGGTGCGTCGTGGCGGTCCGCCGTGCGCCCCCAGCACGGACGGGCCTCCCGGGCTCCGGCCGTTGCCGTCGCCGTTCCCCGGTTGCCGGTTCCCGGTTGCCGGGCGGGGTGATATGCACAACCGTCTCCGGCCGGGGTGGCGCCCCGGCCGGCGGTGCCACATGCCTTGCTCGGGGCCTAGCCGCGCAGGCCGAGCTCCCTGATCAGTGCGCGGTGGCGCTCGACGTCCTCGTTGCGCAGGTAGCGCAGCAGGCGGCGGCGCTGGCCGACCATCTTCAGCAGGCCGCGCTGGCTGTGGAAGTCCTTGCGGTGGGCGCGCATGTGCTCGCTGAGGTGCTGGATGCGCCTGGTGAGCAGCGCGACCTGCACCTCCGGTGACCCGGTGTCGCCATCGTGGCGCTGGAACTGCAGGATGACCTCGTCTTTGCCGAGCTGAGCGAGTTCCATCGGCGCGCCGCTGGAGGGGCGGGCGGCCCAGCAGGGGGTGAAGGGACGCGGAGTATAGCATAGCGCCGAGCCGGTGTAAAGCACCCCCCGGTCGGGTGTGCGTCCTTGGATTGCAGGTAGGGAAGGGAAAACGCTACCCTCCTGTTGATTCGAAAGACAAGGGGCTTGCGCGAAGCGCAGGGCCTTAAACTGGAGGGGCCGCCGCGAGCGCAGCGAGCGGGCCGACCTGCCGGAGCAGGTCGGAGGTGCCACCCCGGCCCGGCCGTTGTCGCTGACGACATGGGCCGGGGTGAACGGAGACCGGCTGTGCCGGTCTCGTCGCTCCCTTCGGTCGCGATGGCCCCTTGAGGATGCGCAGCATCCTCCGAGCAACGACGGACGCCCTCCGGCGCCCATCTGGTGTGTGCGGGAGTGCGGGCCGGGCTACAACGCACAGGTGTGTCGCGCACGAGGCCTGCAGAGTCGTGGGTAATGCATAGGCTAACGCAGGGGACGCGCGCCGGACTCCTCGCGCGAACGCTTCGCGTTCGACGCTCGGAGCGGCCCGTCCAGGAGGATGGTGACATCCTGGAGGATGTCACCATCCTCAGGGCAACGACGCGCGGCCGTCTGTGAAGTGCTGTCTCAGGCACACGAATCTGGGTGCTGCCCGGTCGGTCTGTCAACCCGAAGTAGAAATGTCCGATTCCCGCTTCCCGGCCGTCAGCGGAAGTACGGCACCGCCGGCTCGGTGTTGATCTCGCTGCGCAGCATCTCGAGCTGCTCGTCGCTGAGGTGGCCGAAGGCGAACAGGCAGTAGCCCTGGATGCCCATTGACCGCACCAGCTCGATCTGCTCGCGTACCAGCTCCGGCGGCCGAGACATCACATCCGTGCCCGCCCGCTGATACAGCGACAGGCCGGTCACGAGCCGGTCGTCATCATCGAGCGCGTCGAGGAAGGCCCGCTCGTTGGCACGCACGACCAGCGACTGCATGGCGTAGTCCATGGGGATGACGATGTCGATCCAGCCCTCGCGCGCCCAGCCCGCCGGATCCTGGCCCTGCATCGCCCCGCCCCTCGTGTTGCTGAAGACCGCGGCGGAGAGCATCGCCTCGGGGCTCACCTCGCGCACGCCCTCGGCGGTGCGCCGCACGATGTCGCCGATGGCCTGCCGATGCCAGGCGATCCAGTC
>JALGUI010000846.1 GCA_029820915.1 Candidatus Zipacnadia bacterium
CCGCGGTTGGGGCCTGTACAGGGGCATATGCGCTCCGGCAAGCACACGAATCTGGATGCTGCCTCAGCGGATGCCGCTCGCGCTGTTGACCGGCGCGGCGCGAGGGGGTACACTTTCTGCCTGTGGACGCCCGCTCCTGCCCGAGGTGATCGGAGGAAGTCGGTTGGACTTCAGTGTAGTAGACAAGAGTCCGTTCCTGCTGCGCGACCTGCTGCTCGAGCACGCCGCGCGGTCGGATCGGGATGATCTACCGCTGCTTGACGCCTCGCGCGGGGCGGCCAACTGGCAGCTCAGGCGCGTCCTCAATGCGTGGCACGCGCTCGGCCTGTTCGCGACTGAGGTCGCGGCCACCCCGCCCAACGACGGCGAGGTGGCGTTGGCGCTGGGTCCCGACGCGGCCCACCGGCGCGAGTTCGCGCAGTTCGCGACGCAGTGCGCCGGCGGCCCGGCAGGGCTGGCGGAGGGCTGCGACTTCCTGTCCCGCGCGTGGGACCACCTGGCCGGTGAGCTGCTCCCGGAGCGTGGCCGCGACCGGATCATCCACGAGTTCGCGGAGGCCGTGGCGGGGCGACGCTACTCCAGCCCGCCGACGCTTGACTTCGTCGCGCCCATCGTGACCCGCTACCTCGCCCCCCTGCTCTTCGGCGGCGATGCGCGGCTCGCCGGGCAGTTCCGCGTTATCTGCTGCGAGGGGGCGACCCGGCGATGCGCGGCTCGCCGGGCAGTTCCGCGTTATCTGCTGCGAGGGGGCGACCACGGGCATCGCGCAGGTCGCCGCGACGCTGGCGCGTAACGGCCTCATCGCGCCGGGCGACCGCGTGGCGATGTGGTGGCCGACCTACGAGCCGCTGCGCGACCTCGTCGAGTGCCAGCTCGGCTGCGAGGTCGTGCCCATCCGCCGCGACCCGGCGGCGGGCTGGGCGGCTCCCGCGGACGAGCTGGGCAAGCTCCTCGATCCGCGCGTGCGCCTCGCGATCACCGTGTCGCCGGGCAACCCGGTGCCGGTGGTGACCGACCCGGGGAGCCTGGACGGCCTGGAGCGCGCGGTCGCCGAGCGGCCTGAGTTGCTCGTGCTGTCGGACTACGTCTACACGCACTTCCTGGACGAGCCGGTCGAGACCGAGATCGGCCGCCTGCCGCGCAACACCATCGGCGTCTACAGCGTGAAGGACTTCGGCCTGGCGGGGATGCGGCTGGGCGTGGTCCTCATCCACCCCGAGTGCGTGGCGGAGCGGGCGCTGTGCGACCTGCGCGCTGACGGGCGGGGCGTGGCCGACGACCGCTACCGCCGCCGCGCGCTGGAGCCGCGCGAGATGCCGCTGGGCGAGCGCATCGTGGCCGACAGCCGCGGCGTGAGCTTCACGCACATGAGCGGGCTGTCCACGCCGCTGCAGGGAGTGGGTGCGCCGGGAGCTAGCCGAACGCGTCGAGGCGCTCTACACGGGCCTCGGCCTGCCCGTGCCGGAGTGGGCCGCGGGGCCAAGCAGCCGCTACAGCACGATCATCGACCTGTGCGAGGTGGCGCGGGCGCGCGGCGGCGAGGAACTTGTGCGCTCGCTGACGAGTCATAGCCTGTGGTCGCTGATGGTGCACCTGGCGCGCGAGTGGCAGGTCATCCTGACGCCGGGCGAGGGCTTCGGCGCGGGCGAGTGGTCGGTGCGGGCGTGCTTCCCGTCGGTGACCGCCGACCAGGCGCGGGAGCTGGGAGAGCGCGTGGCGCGGGCGGTCGAGCAGTTCGCGGGACAGGCGAGCAGGGATGCCTGAGACGGTGACTGGCTTCGGCGCCTGGCCGAACTGGGTAGGTAGGTTCGCGTCCCGCCCGCTCCTGTCGTTGCCGTCAGGAGGGGCGGGCTTCCTAGCCCGCCCGGTCGTTCGTCGTTGCCGTCCCCTCTCTCGCGCCCGACGCAGCGACAGGTCGCACAGCGACCTGCCTGCGGCCAGGGCTATGCATTACCCACAACTCCGTAGCCCTTGCGCGGGAAGCGCGGGCGCGAGGTGGTCGCGAACGGGCGCGAAGACAAAGGCGACGGCAACGGCGCGCGGAGGGCTCTTTATTGGAAGAAGACCGCCCGTAGATCGCTCGCTCCGCTCGCGATCACCTGGGAGTTTGCCGGCGCAAACTCCGTCCCCGCACCCCGCAGACCGCAAAGAACTTCGCATGGCGTCCTCGGGGAGCGGGAGGCCCGCAGGCGGGTGGCGCGCAGGCGCGGAACGGCCAACGGCTCGCGCGGCACCGTGGCGCCGCGGCGCGCCTCCTGC
>JALGUI010000171.1 GCA_029820915.1 Candidatus Zipacnadia bacterium
GGCGCGAGCGCCACCACGTCGCCGACCGACTCGTGGCCGAGCAGGAATGGGCAATCCTCCTCGGCGGCGCCCATCAGGCAGCAGTCGCGCAGGTGGCGGTCGGTGGCGTTGCAGATCCCGAACGCGGTGGTGCGCACCAGCGCCTCATACGGCCCGGGCTGCGGTGGATCGCCCACCTCGCGCCAGACCGCTTCGCCACAGCGTTCGACCACTACCGCCTTCATGTCGGCCACTCCAATGCCACGCCGAGGCACTCCGTGGGCCGGAAGACCGCGAGATCGTAGGCCTCCTGGCAGCGCTCGACGGGGAAGTGATGGGTGATCAGCGGCGCGGCCTGGAACCGCCCGTCGCCGATCATGCGCAACAGCTCCGGCTGCAGCCCGCCGGTCGAGCATGGGAAGTGCATGGTGATCTGCTTGCCGTGCGCGGTGTTGAAGTCGAAGTCCACCTGCCCGGGATACCAGCCCTGCCAGACGACCTTGCCGCGCGGCGCCACGTACTCGAGCGCCAGGTCGGTGACCGCCCCCGACTGCGTGGCCTGGGCCACCACGCTGAAGCCCGCGAGGTCGCGCTCGTCCAGCCATGCGCGCGCGACCTCCTGATCGGTGAAGGCTTCCGCGCCGAGCGAGCGCAGCACCTCGGCCCGCTCCTCCGCCAGATCGAGGCCCACCACCGTCGCGCCGGCGGCCATCGCGCACTGCGCGTACGACAGCCCGACCAGCCCAAGGCCGATGACCAGCACGGTGTCCGAGGGCTCGACTCCGGTGATGTTGACGCCGTGCAGGCCCACCGCCCACAGCGTGCACAGCGACGCCTCGTCGTCGGGCACATCATCGGGGATCGGGTGCACACTGTCCGGGTTAGCGACGACCAGGCTCGAGTGCGTGCCCCACACAATCTCCAGCTCCGGCTCGACCAGTCTGCCGGCGACCGAGGTGACCGCCGCGCGCCGGCCGGGCTGCAGGTCGGCGACCTCGTCGCCGACCCACTCGACCACGCCCGCGCCCTGGTAGCCGGTGATGAGCGGGAAGGTGCCGTTGTGGGTGCGGATGCCGCGGAAGATCGAGCCCTCGGTGCCGGCGCTGATGCCGCTGACGTTCATGCGCACCAGCACCTGCTCGGGGCCGGGGTCCTCGTACGTCACGTCCAGCAGCTCGGCGGCGTCGGCCCGCGGGAAGCAGACCGCGTTGGCGGCAATGGGCATGTCGGGTCCCTCCTGCGCCGATGTCGGCGTCCGCGAATACTGCGCGCGTTGCTTCGGCCTCCGCCATGAGCACACCTTCCTGTGCGGCGGGCAGGACTTCCGCCCCCGGCGGCGGAACAGCCACGCACCAGCCGAGACCGGGGAGGAGCGCGACCATGAGCTACGAGCTGCGCGTCGGCGTGCCCGCCGACAGCGAGGGGATGTTCGAGACGCAGGTGGACGCCTTCGGCATCGCCGAGGACAGCATCCGGTGGGAGCGCGCCCGCGCATCGTGCTTCGACCATCCGGACGAGTACATCGTCATGGCCGATGAGGCCGGCCGCGTGGTGGGCCTGGTACACATCGGCGACCAGTGGATCCAGGTCGGGCGCTGCGCGGTGCTCAAGGGCGATGTCGGCCACGTGTCGATTTGCTCCGAGCTGCAGGGCCTGGGCCTGGGCACGCGCATGATGCGCCGGACCGTCGAGTACCTGGGCGAGAGCGGCTACCACCTGTCGCGCCTGGGCGGGCTGATGCACTTCTACTCGCGCTTCGGCTACGAGCCCCTCCCGCGGCGCTTCGTCGAGATCGACCTGCAGTCCGTGCATGGCGGCGCCCGGCAGATCCCGGCCGCGGAGGTCTACCCCGAGCCCGAGGGCTTCCCCGGGACCGTGCGCCCCTACGACGAGGCGCGCGACTTCGCGGCCCGCGTGCGGCTGCGCTACGACTTCGATCACGGCCGCTCCGGCGCGCAGCAGGTCTCGCTTGACGCCGAGCCACCCGCGAGCCCCGCGCCGTCCGACCCGGACGCCATGCGCTGGGTCTACGAGCGCGATGGCGAGACGCTGGGCTATCTGTTTGCGGTGGAGAGCCCGCTCGAGGCGCGGGGCGACGAGACCGTCTTCTCGATCGCCGAGTTCGCGTACAATCAGGCGCACCCCGACGCGGCCGGGGCGCTGATGCGCACGCTGCTCGCGCGCATCGCCCGGCACGAGCGCGCGCGGGTGACTTCGCGCCTGCCCTTCGACCAGGCGCTCGTGGAGGCGCTGCAGCTCTCGGGCGTGAGTCTCGTGCTGAGCGAGCGACACCAGGCGGTCGCGGGCAACATGATCCTGGTGGTGGACCTCGCGGGGACGCTGCGGCAGGTGGCGCCCGAGCTGTCGGACCGGCTGGCGGACAGCCTCGTGGCCGACTGGCAGGGCGCGATCGAGATCGCCATCCCGCAACGCGGCGCCTGCCCCGGCGGCGACCCGACCGCCGTCACCGCGGGCGGCGCGCTGCCCGGCGAGGCTTGCCGGCTGACTATCGCGGGCGGCGAGGTGGCCGTGGACGAGGGGGCTGGGCCGGCGGACCTGGCGCTGCGGATGACCCAGGCGCAGTTCGTCAAGGCGCTCTTTGGGATCGCGGCGCTGACCGAGCTGGCCCCCGCGCGCACGATGGCGCTGACGCTCACCCAGCGCGGTCTGCTGGACGCGCTCTTCCCGCGCACCCAGGCGGGCTCGGGGCCGTGGGGCTAACCGCGCCGCTCATGGCCGCGTTGGCGAGCGGAAGGTATCGTTACCGTCATGCGCGAACACGAGCGCAGGTGATGCCAGCATGGCCGACAAGGAAACCAGTCTGACCAACGCCGAGCTCGCCATGGTCTGCCGGCAATTCGCGACGCTGACCAAGGCGGACATCAACATCCTCGAGATCCTCGAGACGCTGCGGGAGCAGACGGGCAACGCCTTCCTGCGCGAGGTGCTCGAGCAGGTGCAGCAGGACGTCGAGATGGGGCACACGCTCGCCACGTCGTTCAGCCGCTACCCGAACACCTTCAGCCCGTTCTTCATCACCATGCTGCGCGAGGGCGAGCTGGAGGGGGAGCTGGACCGCGTCTTCGACGACCTGGCCGAGCATTTCGAGATGCGGTTGGGCGACACACCAGATGCGCGCCGGCCCGCCCGCGCCGGGCTGTTCGACTGGGAGGCCGCGGCCTCGGCGTTCCAGTGGATCTTCATCTGGCTGTGCGCGCTCGGCGCCGCCTGCGCTCTCGGGGCCGGGCTGATCTGGTACGCCACCGCAGGCTCCGATGGCGGCGCAGGCCTGCCGGGCGACCGCCTGCCCAACATCCTGATCTTCATCGGCATCGTGATGGGCCTGGGCGTGATCCTGTTCACGCGCGGGCGCAGGAGACGGTAGGCGCAACGGCACCGAGGACCGCCGCCGGTGGCGGTTGGTTGCCGTTCTGTGGCATCCCGCCCAGGGGCGGGACCCGTGCGTCGTGCCGCAGGTCGATCCGGTGCCGAACGACCGACGGGCGAGGGCGTCCGTCGCACGGACGGCAACGACCGTGCGTCGTGCCGCGGGTCACCGGTGTACGGAACGACCGACGGGCGGGACCGCCCGTCGTACAGAACGACGGACGGCAACGACCTCCCGGCCGTTGCCGTTTGCTTGTGACCTGTGACTGGCGACTGCCGTTACCCCAGCCCCTCGCTCACCTTGCGGATCGCCCGCCCGATGTCGTGGATATCCTCCTCAGGCATGAACTGCGTCGGGCACACCGGCTGCACCATGCGGTCGAGGACGTGCTGCGTGCGCGGGCAGGTGCTGTCGTCGTACACGATGCCTTCGCGGCCGCGGTCGAACGGATAGCGTGAGTCGCCGAACAGCCGCTGGTTGCGTACCGCCTCGTGGCAGAGGAAGATCGGCCTCCCGATGTAGTGCGCCCCGCATGACACGCCCTCGGCCACGAGCGCCTTCGCGAAGTCCTCGGGCGCGAAGGGCGCGTCGTCCTCGACGCGCATGCCGAACTGCCAGTAGGTGTGCTTGCAGCCGTCCAGCAGCCTCTGCGGCCGCACGTGCGGGTTGTCCGCGAGCAGTTCGCACAGCAGGTCGCCGCGCGCGCGCCGCAGCGCGATGATGTCGCGCAGCTTGCGCGTCTGGGCCACCGCCACCGCGCCCGACAGGTCGTTCATGCGGTAGTTCGGCCCGAACACCTCGTAGACGCGCGGGCCGTACTGCGCGCGGTGCCAGCCCTTGTCCATGAACAGCCGCCCGCGTATCCCGTACTCCTCGTTGTTCGTGATGGTGATGCCGCCGTCGCCGCAGGTGATGTGCTTGGACTGCTGCAGTGAGAAGCAGCCGATGTCGCCGATGGTGCCCACGAGCCGACCGTCATGCTCGCTCAGGTGCGCCTGCGAGCAGTCCTCGATCACCGGGAGGTCGTGGCGCGCCGCGATGTCCATGATCGCGTCCATGTCGCACGGGTTGCCGAACAGGTGGATGGCCATGATGGCCACGGTCCGGTCGCTGATCTTCGCCTCGATGTCCGCCGGGTCCATGTTGAGCGTCTCGGCGTCGCACTCGGCGAAGATCGGAATCGCGCCCTGGTAGAGGATGGGCACGATGCTGCCAATGTCCGTGATCGGACCGGTGATGATCTCGTCGCCCGGCGAGGGATTCACCATCCCGACGCCGATATGGATCGCCGCCGTGCCCGACGTGCTGGCGATCGCATGCTGGGCGCCGTGAATCGCGCCGAACTCCTCCTCGAACGCCACGACCTTCGTGCCGCCCCAGCGGTTCATCGCGCCGGAGTCGATGACGTCGATGAGCTCCTTCAGCTCCTCCTTGCCGACCTTGTTGCCGCTGGTGAAGGGCCGCGTGCGCACCGGCTCTCCGCCGTGGATCGCGAGCTTGTCTGACATCTCGGGTCCTCCTCGTGCTCAGTAGTCCTCTTCGGCCATGGGCGGGAAGACGTCCGGTTCCGCCTCAGATGAGTCGTCGGGCGCGACGACCGCAGGCCCGTCGGGCCCGAACTCGATCCGGCAGGCGCGGCGGAACACCCACCAGCGATACATCTCGTCGCCGTCCATGACGGCCATCCCGCGGTCGCGGGCGGCCTCGATGATGTGCGTGAACATGTCCCTGGCCTCGGCCGCGCCGTAGGTCGTGCCCGACTCCACCCCGACCCCCGCGGTCCAGCCGTGCAGCAGATAGCCGGCGGTCAGATTGTGCTTCGCGGCATGGTCGAGCCGCCGCGCCACCACGTCCACGAACTGCTGCCAGTTGAGCCGCATGCCGTAGCCGATCGAGCCCAGCCGGTCGGCGTCATCGGTGTCGAAGATCGCCAGCTCCAGCAGCCCCATGCGCCGGCCGGTCTCGATGTCCATGATGTCGAAGGGCAAGCGGTTGGAGGTGCCGCAGGGGCTGCAGGTGGCGCGATTCGGGTGGCTCTGCGTCGGCCAGGTGTTCGACCACTTCACGCCCGCGGTCTCCATGCGCCGCCAGATGCCCGGGTAGTGCTCGATCTCGGTCCGCCCGTGCCGCCGCCAGCCGGGGATCTCACGGCCGTGGCGCTCGCGCAGGTCGCGCAGGCCCTGGTCGATCTCCTCCTGCGTCGTCGAGCCGGGCACGTGCAGCGCGATGCAGTGGTCGCCGACCTCCCCCGCGTCCAGGCGCAGGGCGGGCGTGTCGAAGAACGTGGTCGGGACATCGTACTGCTCGCACATCTCGCAGATCCAGCGCACGCCCTCCTCGGAGTACCCGCACAGGTCGTGGCTGAGCGACAGCACGCCGGCGGGCCTCACGCCGTCCGCGATCGGCCAGTAGTAGAGCCGCGCGAGGCTTGCGTCCGGCCGCGCCCAGCGCAGCAGGCGCCGCAGGATCGTAGTAGAGCCGCGCGAGGCTTGCGTCCGGCCGCGCCCAGCGCAGCAGGCGCCGCAGGATCCCGCGCAGCACGTCGATGTAGGCCATGACCGGCCAGTCGAGCCACTCGGCGTCGCGGCGCATCTCGATGTGCCGGCCGGTGGCGAGGGCGAACAGGTGCCCGAGCGGGAAGGTGAAGACCGCCCGGCGCGGCGCCTCGTCGCGCAGCACCAGCCCCGGCGCGAGACGCATCCCGTCCATCAGCCCGATGGTCAGCACCTCGGCCCCGTCGATTTCGCTGCCCGCGGTCAGGTGCGGCACGTGCTTGAGCTTCAGGTTCGCTTCGTGATCGCGGCCGAAGGGGCGGGTGATGAGGTGGTCGCGCAGCGTCAGGCTGCGCAGCAGGCCGTCGCGGCTGTACTCGGCGCGTGCGATGCCGAGCAGCGCCCGCAGCTCGGCGGACGCATCCTCGCGCGGCAGCCCGCACCAGATCAGCGGCAGCGAGCGCGCCGCCGCGACGATCGCCGCCTCCTCGGCGTCGGTCAGGCACTCGCTCTCGGCCACCACCAATACATCGCCGGCGCCGAGGTCCGCCTGCGCCAGCTCGGCGGCGGTCATGACGGCCAGCGGAATGCCCTCCTGCTCGATGAGCTGCTGGACGCCGTGGCGGTTGAGCTGCGCCTCGACGGTCATCTCGGCCGGGTACACCAGCACGGCTCGGATGTGCTCCATCGCGATCTCCCGTTCGTGTCGGTCAATGAAGCCGCGCGGAGGTTGGACATCAGGGGAACGAGGACCTCCCCGGAGGAGGCCTTGCGTGGGGCAGGTTGCCGGCCTGCCGTCGTCGTGGCGCAGGCGGCCTTCCTCCCCGGCCCGGCGGAGGTGTGCCTGATTGACGCGCCGAACACCACGGTACTGACCGCAGGCCGGAAGCCTGCGCGGCGATACCGCGGGCGCTTGCTCGACGGTCGCGAATGGCGCCGATGGGCATTTGGCGGGCCGGGGTGGAACCTGAGACCTGCGTCCCTCACAGAGACCGCAGGCCTCACGCCTCGCCGCTCTCGGCGCGGCCCCTCCATGGGATAGGCCCGCCGCCCGTGCGCCGGCCGTGTCCGTTGCCGGCGCCGTTGGTCGTGTGCTGTTAGCTGTTAGCTGGCTGAGGTGAGGGCAAATGGACATCCGCACCGTCGCGGTCTTCGGCGCATCCGGCAAGATCGGCCGCCACTTCGTGCCGCTGATGCTCGAGCGGGGGCTGGCCGTGCGCGCGCTCGTGCATCGCACGCCCGTCGAGGCGGAGGGCGTCGAGAGCGTCCCGGGCTCCATCACCGACCCCGACGCGTGCCGTGAGGTGGTCGCCGGCGCCGACGCCGTGGTGCAGCTCGCCACCACCAAGGAGGACCCCGACAGCTTCTTCGACGTGTCGGTCAAGGGCACGCTCAACGCGCTCGAGGCCTGCCGCGGCGCGGACATCCAGCAGTTCCTCCTCATGGGTGGCGACGCGGCCTTCGGCATCTGGTTTTACCCGCAGCCCCTCCCTATCGACGAGAACCACAAGCTCATGGCCTACCCCGGCTACTACGCCTTCACAAAGGTCATGGAGGAGGTCATGGTCGAGCAGTACTCCATCCAGTACGGCATCCCGTACTCGATCCAGCGCTGCTCCTGGATCTTCGAGAAGGACGACCTGCTCGGCCACTTCTCGCTGCTGGAGAACGTCGATCCCGCCGAGCCGGGCCACGGTTTCGGAGAGGTCGCGCCCGAGGTCATGGCGCTGGTAGAGGCGGGGGAGGAGCGCGTCGCGGTGCAGGTGGACGAGACCGGCTGGCCGTACCATCGGCACATCGTGCACATCGACGACGTGGTGCAGGCCTTCGGCAAGATCCTCGGCAATCCGAGTGCGATCAACCAGTCCTTCAACGTCGCCGCGCCGAGCGCGTTCGAGTACCGCGTGGCGGGTGACTACCTCTCCGAGCGTACCGGGGCGCCGACCATCGACATCGCCTGTCCGGGCTACCACTCGTTCGAGATCAACATCACGAAGGCCCGTGCGATGCTCGGCTACGAGCCGCGGAACGACATCTTCCGCATGATCGACCGCGCGCTGCAGTACCGCGAGCGGGCGAACTGAGTGACAAGCTGACCGTGTCGTCATCACCGCGTAGGTCGGGCTTCCAGCCCGACTCGATTCGCCGGGTGACGAGAGGCGGCCACGCCATGACCCGGACCGCGCCCATCGACATCGGCTCGCGGCTGGAGCTGCTGGTGGACGACCACCTGATCGAGCGCATGGAGGGCGTGCGCCTGCGCCTGCACCGCCCGGAGCTCCGCGAGGTTGCGTTGGTGCTCGACCGGCCGTGGGAAGGTTCGGGCTGCGGGTACGTGACGGTCCTTCGCGAGAGCCGCAGCTCCGGCGACCTGTATCGCATGTGGTACAAGGGCGCCCACCTCCAGGTGCGCGATGGCGCCCTGCAGCCGGTGACGGATTCGGTCTGCTACGCGGAGAGCGATGACGGCATTACCTGGCGCCGTCCGAGCCTGGGCATCGTGCAGCACGAGGGCTCGGCCGACACCAACATCGTTTGGCGCGGGCAGGGCGACCACGGCTTCTGCCCGTTCCTTGACAGCAATCCTGCCTGCCCCCTCGAGGAGCGCTACAAGGCCGTCGGCCAGGGCAGCTTCGAGGAGGAGGCCGCGCTGTGGGCACTGACCTCCGCGGACGGCATCCACTGGGAGCTGATGGGGGAGGAGCCGATCCTGCGGGGCACGCCCTTCGACTCGCAGAACCTCGTGTTCTGGGACGGCGTGCGCGGCGAGTATCGCGCCTACGTGCGCTTTTTCCGCGACGAGCGAATGCGCGACATCCTGACCACCACCTCGCCGGACTTCCGCACCTGGGCCGAGTACGAACAGCTCCGGTACCCCGGCGCGCCCGACGAGCAGCTCTACACCAACCAGATCCAGCCCTACCCGCGCGCCCCGCACATCTTCGTCGGCCTCCCCGCGCGCTACATCGAGCGCGGCTGGTCGCCGTCGATGGAGGCGCTGCCCGATCAGGAGAGCCGCCGCAATGTCGCCGAGGCGCACGTGCGCTTCGGCACCGCGATCTCGGACACGCTGCTGATGACCAGCCGCGACGGCCTCACCTTCCACCGCTGGGACGAGGCCTTCCTGCCACCCGGC
>JALGUI010000847.1 GCA_029820915.1 Candidatus Zipacnadia bacterium
GAGGGTGTGCAGCAGGGCCTCGGACGCGGCGATGCTCGGCCGCACCGGCCGCAGCCAGGCGCCCTGTCTGGCCGCTCGGGCGGCGTGCAGCAACCCGGCGATGCCGGCATCGTCGCCGGGGTCGAGCCGGGCCAGCAACTGCTCGGGCAACTGCCCGGGATCGTACTGCAGGATGTGACCGGCCTGGCGGATGGCTCGGCCGACCTTCAGGCCAGGGTGACCTCCGGGGAGGAAGCTGAAGTCGGCAACGACCGCGGGGACATCGGCCGCGCCCAGCTTCGCCCTCAGCCACCGCAGGTCGAGCAGCAACGCATGCAACTCGACCGCCCGTCCCGCCTCACACAGATGATAGGCCAGGTGCCGCCAAAGATACGGCTCGTCCGCGGGCAGCTCGCCCCAGTGCTTCACGTTGACGGCGTCGAGGAACTCGGCGTGTACGCGAGGCAGTCGTCGCCCGAGTTCGCCAGCCAGGTAGTCGCGCATGACGTCGTGCAGGCGAATGATACCCCACCCTAGGTCACACTCCTGCAGCAGGCTCAGGTCCTTCAGCTCGAAGCACAACTCCTCCGTACTGGCCTCGCTGAGCAGGCCCGTATTGCGCCACAGGCGCGCAACGGCGGCCAGCGGGATGGGGACGTCCTCGGGGAAGATCGCAAGCTCGCGGTATCTCGTGCGCTCCTCCGCGCTGAGGAGTTCGAGGCCGACCTCAACGGTGTTCCGGACCGCTTCGCTGCGCTCCTGCGGATTGCTCGGATCGAAGGCGGTAAGTCCCCGTTCGTCCAGGAGTGCCTCCACGCGATCGAGGGCCGCCGCCAACGACTGCGACATATCAATGACCCGGCGTCGCAGTTTGACGATCTTCAGCAGCACGGGCCACCGGCTCAAGCGTTTGGCGAGGGCCTCGAAGCGCTCGTCTGCGCCATCGGGCAGGTCGCCCCGCAGCAGCTTGGCGGCCTCCGGTGGGAGCATCGCATCGACGGGGATCCTGATCGCGTCGCTCCGCAGCACTGAGCCGCGCCGAGTGGTGATGAGACGCGCGCAACGCCTACCGCCGCGCGGAAACGCATGCAGGTGTGCGCTGCTCCACACGTCGTCGATCACCATGAGGAGCGACCGGTCACACAACATGCGCTCAAGCTCGCCCCGAGCCGCCTGGGCCGTGGCGAACTGCGTCTCACCCCCGAGCAGCCCGATCCAGTCATTGGGGCAACCTGTGAGGTCGCGAGGGCTCTCACCGACGCTGACCCACAGCACGCCGTCAGGGAAGGCCTCGCGCACCTCGGGATCATGGCAGAGGGCTGCGGCCAGCGTCGTCTTCCCGAAGCCACCCGCGCCCTCCAGGGCGGTGGTGATGGCGACAGGCCGGTCGCGTTCGCCCAGAAGCGCATCACGGAGCTGGGGGGCGGCGCGAGCCGCCTCCGACTCCTGAGGCTCACGGATAGCATCGAGGATGTCCGAGTGTTCCCGCTGGAGCTGCAGGTGCTGCTGTCCGAGCAGGCGATGGTAGATTTCACTCACGATGCGGTGCGCCTGCTCGGCCCCGCCCTCGGCAGAAAGGGCCAACTGCCGGCATTCCTCGTTGAGGGCGGGAACAAGCTCCGCGAGCAGGTCGCTGACGCGATCCGGGTAGACGCTCTTCTCGAGCACGCGCGCGAGGTCCTCGGTGTTCGTGATGTGACCCGCGCCGAACTCGCGCCTGACTCGGCGTTTGGTGCTGTCCGGTGGCTGGGGCACCCGCGCCACGCTCTGCAACGCCCGCTCAAAGACCTGCTTGAAGGGGTCGGTGTCAGGACGCAGCCGATGGAAGACTGCCTTGAGCGCATCCCAGCCCACTCCGGCGGCGAAGCTGGTCAGGAGCTGAACCGTGTACGCGTCTAGCTCCGGCATGAGCATGTCGATCCCCCGCGGCGGCTCTCACGGTGAGTGACGTACCGGGCCAACAACGTCTGGCTCCATTCTCCGGCTCGGTGCTCTTCACCTACGCCGCCGGCGCAACCGGCGTGCACGGCGAGTGGGCTTGGCACTGCGGAGAGGTCTGCTACCCTTGAGTTGTCGGGGGGGATGCCGGATGCAGACGGCACGGAGGAATGAGGCCCGCCATCAAGGGTGCCGGGCCATGCCAGTAGCCGACGCCGTCGCCGCGATTCCCGCCAGTGCTCTCGAAAGGCCGACGCACGCGTCACTGAATCGCGCCGAGCCACCCGCGAGGTCGATCCTCAGCCGCGCGAGGATGGCCTGGCGGGAGTGCGCGTCTACCTGCCG
>JALGUI010000172.1 GCA_029820915.1 Candidatus Zipacnadia bacterium
CTCCCACTTCCAGTCCACCCACTCCTGCACCGCGGCGCGGACCTCCGCGCCCTCGTCGCTACGGAACAGGTGGCGGAAGCGCGTCTGCGGCTCGAGGAAGGCCTCGATGGGCTGCTTCTCCTTGGGCTTGTAGGTGATCTTGTAGACGCCGTGCTCGACCTCGTACAGCGGCCAGACGCAGGTGTCGGCGGCGAGCTGCGAGATCGCCGCCGTCAGGCCGCCGTCGCAGCCCCAGCCCAGCGGGCACGGCGTCAGCACGTTGATGAAGGCCGGGCCCTCGATCTCGAAGCCCTTCTCAGCCTTGTTCACGATGTCACGCCAGCGGCCGGGGATGGTCTGGGCGACGTACGGGATGTCGTGCGCGACCATGATCTCGGTCAGGTCCTTGCGGTTCTGACGCTTGCCGGGGATGACGCTGCCGGCGGGGCTGGTGGTGGTGTGCGTGCCCTTGATCGTCGCCGACGAGCGCTGGACCCCGGTGTTCATGTACGCTTCGTTGTTGAGGCACACGTAAAGGAAGTCATGGCCGCGCTCGGCGGCGCCCGACAGGGCCTGGATGCCGATGTCGTAGGTGCCGCCGTCGCCGCCGAAGGCCACGAACTTGTAGTCGGCGTCGGGGTCGATCTTCCCCTGGCGCTTGAGGGACTTGTACATGGCCTCGATGCCCGACACGGCCGCAGCGGCGTTCTCGAAGGCAATGTGCAGCCACGGCACGTTCCACGCGGTGTACGGGAAGATGGTGGTGGAGACCTCGAGGCAGCCGGTGGCATTGGCCACCAGCACGGGGTTCTCCGTGGCCATCAGCACCTGGCGGACGACGATCGGCTCGCCGCAGCCCGGGCACAGGCGGTGGCCGCCGGTGAGGCGCACGTCGCGGTGCGACAGTTGCTTGAGCGTAGGCATTGCTCTCCTCCTACTCCCTCAGGCCCAGGAAGCCGACCGGCTCGACCGGCTGCCCGTCCTCGGCGACCTGCGTGAGGTCGGTGAAGACGCTCTGCAGGTCCTCGGGCAGGATCTCGCGGCCACCCAGACCATAGATGTAGTTGTTCGTCGGGATCTGCTCACCGAAGGTGTACAGCGCCGACGTGACCTCGTGGTACAGCGGCCCGGCGTGCGCGCCGAAGGAGGCCGCGCGGTCGAGCACGGCGATCGCCGATGCGCCCGCAAGCGCGCCCGCGATCTCCTCGGCCGGGAAGGGCCGGAAGGCGCGCAGCTTGAGCATCCCGGCCTTCACGCCCTGCTCTCGCAGGCCCGCGACGACGTCCCGCAGTGTGCCGCACGTCGAGCCCATGGCAATGACGATCAGATCGGCGTCGTCGGTCATGAACTCCTCGAGCAGTCCGTACTCGCGGCCGAAGACCTCGCCGAAGCGCTTGCCCTCGGCGACGATGGCCTCCTTCGCGGGCGGGTAGGCCTCCATCTGGCTGCGTTTGTGCTCGAAGTAGTAGTCGTAGAGGTCGAGCGGGCCGAAGGTCTGCGGGTTGTCGATGTCGAGCATGGGGTTGATGGCCTGGTAGGGCCTGACCCACTCGCGCACGGCCTCGTCCGTCTCGACCTCGAGCAGCTCGTACGAGTGCGAGAGCAGGAAGCCGTCCAGGCAGCTCATGACGGGCAGGCGCACCTCTTCACGCTCGCCGATGGCGACGGCCTGGATGAGGTTGTCGTACGCCTCCTGCACGTCCTCGGCGTAGAGCTGGACCCAGCCGGTGTCGCGCGCGCCCATGCCGTCGGAGTGGTCACAGTGGATGTTGATGTTGCCCGACAGCGCGCGGTTGACCAAGGTCAGGATGACCGGCTGGCGCAGCGACGACACGATGTAGAGGATCTCCCACATCAGCGCCAGGCCGTTCGCGGACGTCGCGTTCATGACGCGTCCGCCCGCGACCGCCGCGGCCAGGCACGCGCTCATCGCCGAGTGCTCGGACTCGACGGCGACGAAGTTGGTGTCCACCTTGCCGTCGGCCACGAACTGAGCGAAGGCCTGCACGATCTCGGTGGACGGCGTGATCGGGTAGGCCGCGACGACGTCGGGGTTGATCTGCCGCATCGCCTCGGCGACGGCCTCATTGCCCTCAAGTGCTATCTCCTTGCCCATTGCTATGCCTCCTCCGGCTCGTCGCCCGCGTCCTCGAAGTCGCCGCCGGGAACCATCGTGATGCAGTCCTTCGGGCAGACTTGGGCGCAGATGCCGCAGCCCTTGCAGTGCTCGGCGGAAAAGCCCAGGCCCTTGACGGACTCGTCCTTGACGTACACGGCGTTGTCGGGGCAGTAGACCCAGCAGAACAGGCAGTCGATGCAGGACTCGTCGTCGCGCACCGGGTGCTCGTTGCGCCAGCCGCCGACGTGGTACTCCTCGGCGTTGCCCGCCTGCGGGATGATTCCGCCGCGCTCCATCTCATGCCACTTCGCATCGGGCGGGTAGTGACTCATGACGTGACCTCCTCGTACGCGCGCTCGAGCGCGGCGTAGTTGGCCTCGATGGCGGCCTGCGACAGCTTCCCACCGAGCCGTTGATCGACCGCGTGCTTGAGCGCCTCGACGCCGGCGATGTCCGTGGCCTTCGCCATCGCGCCCAGCATCGGGGTGTTGGGGATCGGTCTGCCGATGGTGTCCATCGCCACCTGGGTGGCGTTCACCACGAACACCTTCACGTTCGGGTTGCCCAGTTGCGCGCGGATCTCGTCGGCGCTCTGGTCGGTGTTGACGACCAGGACCGCGCCCTCGCCCATCCCGTCGGTAACGTTCTCGGTCGCAAGCAGCGTGTCGTCGAGAACGCCTACCACATCGGGGGACTTGACGCTCGAGCGCAGGCGGATCGGCTCGTCGCTGATGCGCACGTACGACTTCATCGGCGCCCCGCGGCGCTCGGCGCCGTACTCCGGGAAGGCGTTGATGCGCCAGCCCTCCTCCGCGGCGGCCACGGCCAGGATGTAGCCGGCGGTCTTCGCGCCCTGCCCACCCCGCCCGTGGAAGCGGACTTCCGTGAGTTGTGCCATGGACTATCCTCCTCAGTCTGTCACCGGACCTGGGGCCGGCTCGCTGGTTGGTTTGCAGCTATCTGCATCCCGCGGCGACGTCGGCCGCCGGGGTCGATCACTCGGTCATCTCGGTGCGTCCGCGCAGGGCGCGCGCCACCGTCACCTGGTCGGCGTAGTCGAGGTCCGCGCCCACGGGCAGGCCCAGCGCCAGCCGGGTCACACGCATGCCGCGCCCGCCGAGCACCTCGCGCAGGAATTCGGCAGTCGCGTCCCCCTCCACCGTCGGCGGCGTCGCCAAGATCACCTCGGACACGCCCAGGCGATCGATGCGCTCGAGCAGCTCGGTGATGCGCAGGTCGCCCGGCCCCACGCCCTCGACCGGCGACAGCAGCCCGTCGAGCACGTGGTAGAGGCCGCGGTACTCGCCTGCGCGCTCCAGCGCCATCAGGTCCTTGGCGTCGGCGACCACGCAGATCGCGTCTCGCTCGCGGTCGTCGGCGACGCAGACCGGACACAGCGCCTCGACCGACCAGTTGCCGCACTCCTCGCAGCGCCGGATGCGGCGGTGGACGTCCACGAGGGCTCGCGCCAGCCGCTCCGCCCGCTCGGGGCCGGCCGCCAGCAGGTGGAAGGCCAGGCGTTGCGCGCTCTTGGGGCCGATGCCGGGAAGGGCCTCGAGCTGCTCGATCAGCTCCCGGATGGGCTCGGCATAGCTGAGCATGCGGGTCGAACCGCCTCGCCGTTTCGCCGCCGCCCACGCGCTGCCTGCATGCGGGCACGGACGGCTGATGGCCGCTCTGTCGCCCGACACGGTGCGGCCCCGGCGACCGGTCCGGTCATCGGGGTCCGCGCCCGGGGCGGGCCGATCGCTACAGGATGTCGGGAAGTTCCATGCCCATGCTCGCGAAGGGCAGGGCCTCACTGAGGCGAGCGCGCTTGGTGTCGGAGGCCTTACGCAGCGCCTCACGCACACCGGCGCACACGAGGTCCTGCACCAGCTCGCAATCGCCCTCGCGCAGCACCTGGGGGTCGATCTGCACATCAAGGACCTCGCCGAGGCCGGTCACGGTGACCCTCACCGCACCGCCTCCCGCGCTGCCCACGATCTCCATGGCGCGCAACTCGTCGGCCGCATCGGCCATCTGCCGCTGGATGCCCTCAAGCTGCGACTCGATCATCCGCTGGAACGGGTTTATCATCTTCGTCTCGTGCTCCCCTCGGCCGGCGAGCGGCTCCGGGCCGGTATTCGCCGCGATGGTTGCGGCCACCTCGCGCGCCCTACAATGAGCCCTCCTGCTCCTCGACGCCATTGAAGTTCAGCTTGAGGGCCTCGACGGTCTTGTCCTGCTCCTGAGCGGACGACCCCGCCGCCTCCTCGACGCCCGTCTCAGCTTCCGCCGGGCCCTCCTCGGTCACGCACCGGACGCCGAGCCTGGTGCCGAACACCACCTCGATCGCGTCTGAGACGCGCGAGGTGTAGCCCTCCGCCACGCGGTCGCGCAGCCATGGGTAGTCCGACGGGAAGGTCAGCGCAACGGTCTCGCCATCGAAGTCGCTCGGCGTCGCGTCCCGCACCATCGCGAGGACGCTGAGCTGCCCGTCGTCCTCGAGCCTGCGGCAGACCAGCGGCCAGTGCTCGACGAGCGCCTCGAGCGTCGGCTCGCCGCCCGCCAGGGCGACCGGCAACTCGGCCACTTCGTCCGCGGCGGGCTTGGGCGCCTCCTCGGCCGGCTCCTCCGGCGGCTCGGGTTCGACCGCCTCGGGCTTGGGCTGCTCCGCCGGCGGCTCGGGCTCGACCGCCTCGGGCTCCGGCTCTTCGACGGGTGGCTCCGGCGCCGGCCGCTCCGCGGGCGTCGCCTGCGGCTGCGCCTGGGCGGTCTGCGCCGCGCCCTCTGCGGCCGAGGCCAGGTGCGCCAGGGTTACCTCGAGCAGCAGCGACTGCTGCGCGGTCTCCCGCAGACGCACCGCGGCCTCGCCGAGGGCCTCGATGGTCTCGCCCAGCCGCCGCGAACCGATCGCCTGCGCCTGGGCCTGCATGCGCTCGCGGCCCGCCGTCGGGGCCTGCATCCAGCGCGGCGGGCTGACGCCCAGCGACAGCCGCATGAGGTCGCGGAAGTACAGGCTGAGGTCCTCGACAAGCTGGCCGATGTCCTTGCCGCCGGCGACGACCGCGTCCATGCCCTCGAACACGCCCTGGATGTCCCCGGCGGCGACGGCGTCGGCGAACGAGGCGAGCAGTTCGGCGTCGGTCACGCCGAGCATGGCGTTGACCGTCGCGAGCGTCACCTGGCCGCGGGCGAAGGAGATAGCCTGGTCGAAGATCGACTCGGCGTCGCGCATGGCGCCACCCGCCGCGCGGGCGATGGCGCCCAGCGCCTCCTCCTCCACCTCCACGTCTTCCCGCCCGGCGATCTCGCGCAGCGCCCCGACGATCAGCGCCGGCGCGATGGGCCGGAACTCGAAGGTCTGGCAGCGCGAGCGGATCGTCGGGAGGATGCCGTGCGGCTCGGTGGTGGCCAGCACGAAGTGGACGAACTCCGGCGGCTCCTCGAGGGTCTTCAGGAAGGCGTTGGCGGCGGCGGGCGTCAGCATGTGCGCCTCATCGAGGATGTAGAACTTCACCCGCGACTGGGTCGGGGCGTAGGCCACGCCCTCACGCAGTTCCCGGATGTCGTCGATGCCGCGATTGCTGGCGGCGTCGATCTCGATGAGGTCGAGCGCCCGCCCGGAGTCGATGGCCAGGCACATCTCGCACTCGCAGCACGGCTCGGGGGTCGGGCCCCGCTCGCAGGCGAGGGCCTTGGCCAGCACGCGGGCGGTGGTGGTGGCGACGTGGTCCTGGCCGACGATCTCGTCGAAGGTCCGGGGCCTGTATTTCAGGGCGAAGGTCTGGTACGCCATCGATGCCCTTCCGTTCCGGCCGTGGACTGCCGACCGCCGTGCGCCGGCATGACGGCGGCGCGACCGCGCGCCCGAGATGCCGCGCGACGTCCGGGACGCCATCAGGTGTCATCCATGGTGCCGGCGGCTGGGGAGTCCTCAGCCCCGGCGTCACGGACTGGTTGAATGATAACCGGTTGTGCACCTGCCGTCGATAACGCCGCCCGACCGTTACCCCCGTAGCCGGCTCCGGCCAGGTGATCTGCGGCACAGGCGACTGTCCGCTTACCGCTGCTCCCTTCCGGGCCTGACGGGGTTCGGCGGACGTTGCCTTGCGCAGGACCCAGCCTTCAACACCGCTTGCGAGGGTCAGACGCCAAACGACGACACCTCGGGCCGGAGTTCAGCCCCACTATGGCGGATTGTGGGTTCAGGGTACCGCCAGTCCCCCGCCTAGCACAACCGGAAAACGGCAGATAACGACGG
>JALGUI010000173.1 GCA_029820915.1 Candidatus Zipacnadia bacterium
CGCCCACGCCATGGCCGACACGAGCATCGCCACCGGCGGCGGCGTCGGCTGGGGCCCCGGCGGGAAGAAGATGCGCCAGGGAAGCTCCGTCAGGCGGCCGATGACCCGCAGGGCACCCCCGCCGATGAGGGCCATGTCGCCGAGCAGGCCATCGTGCATGTAGCAGTGGATGAAGCACTCGCCGAGGGCCTGGCAGACCGCCGGCACCATCCAGCCGATCAGCAGCCCGCCGATGCCGCCGATGGCGAGGCGCGCCTGGCGCGTGTGCACGGCTCGCGCCCGTTGCACGGCCATGACGAATGCAGCGACGGTCAGGCCGATGAGTGCCCAGGAGACGGCGTTGATGAGCGTCTCGGGAAGGGCCACACCGATGGCGTGGAGGTTCGCGTAGAACGAGGGCGCCTCGGCGATGTAGACGCCGAGGGAGCCTGCGCCGAGCACGGCGTCGCTCAGGGGCGGCGATCCTCAGCACGCCCGCGCCCGCCATTCCGGCGAGAATCCACGCCGGCGGCGGCGCGACGAGGGTGAGCAGCGCGGAGTCGCTGTGGCCGGGGAGCGCCCGGGCGACAAGCGTGTGCGGCAGGTCCAGCACCGCCAGCAGCACCGGGGCCGTCAGGTTGATTGCCTTGCCGACCGCCCAGAAGCCCGGCGTGCCGCGCAGCGTGAGGCCGACGAAGCCGCCGGCGAGCATGAGCGCGAGCGGCAGGGCGATGCCGACGCCGAGGCCGACGAGAGCGCCGATCGCGAGGGTCCGCCGCCAGCTCATCGCCTCCATGCCGGCCTCCCGTCCCGCGGTCAACTCACCTCGAGCATGCGCTCGACGGTGAGGCGAGCGAGCTCGGCCACGTCCGGGTCGATCTCGATGGGATACTGCATCTTCTCGAGCGAGGCCACGGTCTTCGCCGCCGTGGTCTTCTTCATGTTCGGGCAGACGGTGTGCGGCACCACGTAGAAGGTCTTGTCGGGGTTCTCCTGCTGGAGTCGGTAGACCATCCCCTCCTCCGTGCCGACGATGATCTCGCGTGCGTCGGTCTCGCGCGCGAAGGTGACCATGCCGCCGGTCGAGGCCACGTCGTCGGCGATGTCCACGACCTCGTGCCGCGCCTCGGGGTGGACGATGAAGACCGCGCCGGGGTGCTGCTCCCGCATGTAGTCGATCGTGCTCGGGTTGATGCGCACGTGGGTCGGGCAGTAGCCGCCCCAGGCGATGATCTCCTTGTCGGTGTGACGCGCCACCCAGTCCGCCAGATGCATATCGGGGATGAACAGCACCGTGTCGGCGTCGAGCGAGTCGACGACGCGCCCCGCATTGGCGGAGGTGCAGCAGATGTCCGACTCGGCTTTGACCTCGGCGGTGGTGTTCACGTAGGCGACCACCGGCGCGCCCGGGTGCTCGGCCTTGAAGCGCCGAAGCTGCTCGGGCGTGATCATGTCGGCCATCGGGCAGCCCGCGCTGGGGTCGGGCATCAGCACGGTCTTGTCGGGCGACAGGAGCTTGGCCGTCTGCGCCATGAAGTGGACGCCGCAGAAGACGATCACGTCCGCGTCGGTTGCCGCCGCCTGCTGCGACAGGCCCAGCGAGTCGCCAAGGAAGTCGGCCAGGTCCTGGACCTCGGGGATCTGGTAGTTGTGCACGAGGATGACGGCGTTGCGCTCGGCCTTGAGCTCGGCAACGCGCCGAGCGATGTCTGCCTGTGTCATAGCACCTTCCCCAGGGGACTTCTTGAGCGTCAGCGGCCGGGATACAGTGGCGACATGTCACGCAGCCGCTGGATGATCGGCGGCAGGACCTCCAGGACGGTGTCGATCTCCTCGTCGGTGGTGTAGCGGCTCAGGCTCAGCCGCAGCGAGCCGTGGGCGACCTCGTGCGAGTAGCCCATTGACAGCAGCACATGTGACGGGTCCAGCGAGCCGGACGTGCAGGCCGAGCCGCTGGAGCCCGCGATGTCGCGCATGTCGAGCGAGAGCAGGATGCCCTCGCCCTCGATGTAGCGGAACAGGAAGCTGGCGATGTTCGGCAGGCGCCGCTCAGGGTGCCCGGACACGATGACCTCCGGGATCGCCGCCATGACGCCGTCGATGAGCCGGTCGCGCTGCGCCCTCATGCGCGTAATGGCCTCGGCGCCCACCTCCGCGGCCAGCTCGACGGCGCGGCCGAAGGCCACGATGCCGGGCACGTTCTCGGTCCCGGCGCGCAGGCGGCTCTCCTGGCTACCGCCCAGGATCTGCGGCTGCGGCCGGAAGCCCTTGCGCACGTACAGCGCCCCCACGCCCTTGGGGCCGTGGAGCTTGTGCGCCGAGAAGGCGGCCATGTCCACGCCCAGCTCAGCCACGTCCAGCGGCGCCTTGCCCAGCGACTGCACGGCGTCGGTGTGCAGCTTCGCGCCGGCCTCGCGCGCGATGGCCGCGATCTCGGCGATGGGCTGGATGGTGCCGACCTCGTTGTTAGAGTGCATGACGGTGACCAGCCGCGTGTCGGGGCGGAGCGCCTTGCGCACCTCATCGGGATCGACGAGCCCGTGCCGGTCCACGGGGACGATGGTCAGCTCGAAGCCCTCGTCCTGGAGCGCCCTGCAGGTGTGCAGCACCGCATGATGCTCGATTGGCGACGTGATCATGTGGCCGTCGCCGACCTTGCCCATGGTGCCCCTGATGGCGAGGTTGTCGGCCTCGGAGCCGCCGCCGGTGAAGACGATCTCGTCGGACCGCGCGCCGATGTAGTCGGCAACCGCCTGCCGGGCCTGCTGCAAGGCCGCGGCCGAGCGCCCGGCGAGAGCGTAGACGCTGCTGGGGTTGCCGTACTCGTCGCGCAGAAACGGCGTCATCGCCTCGAGGACCTCGGGCGCGACGCGCGTGGTGGCCGCGTTATCGAGGTAGATCACTCCGTACCCCTCCGCACCGGCGCGTCGGCACTCACGGGACGGGCGGTGAGAGCGCAATTCGCGCCGGGAACTTGAGCCCACAGGTTGCATCGCATACTACGCCGACGACCGGGAGACGTCAAGGTTCGGCGCGGCGAGGGAATCGGGGGTGAACGGGCGGCGCGGGCCGAAGCTACCTGGCCCGCGCCGCCGGTCGGAGTGGTGCTACACGACGGCGTCCTCGGGCAGCAGCGGGAGCTGGCGTGCCCCGAAGCTGCGCTCGCCGGGGCCCGCGGGCCTCGCGCTGGCGGCGAGCCGTCGGGCGGAGAACCATACGGACGCGGTGGCCGCGATGATCTGCGGCCGCCCCACCTGGTTCATCATCGCGCGAACCCGCAGGCTCAGGGCCAGCACCTCCCGCGGCGCCGGCTGTTGTCCGGTGAGCTGATGGACCACCCGGGCGTTGTCGAGGTAGATGGCCGGGCGACCTACCCCTGTGTTCAGCGCCTCCTCCAGGACCTTCATCACTGCTTCGTAGGTGGCTGTGACCAGATCCGTGTTCTCAAGTGCCTGGCATATCGTCCCGATGGTGCTGCGATCGCGTGCCTTGAATATGATCCCGATGCCTGCAGCATCGCTGTCCTGGAGGGGCGCCGCGCTGACCAGGGCGTACGAGAACCTCTCCTCGTCCCTGCGTACCGCGTCCATGGCGGCACCTCCTCGCTATCCCCCCCACGGAGTTCGCCTCGAAGCGGACCTCCTCACTATCAGCCTACCCTCGCGCACCGGTGTGCTAACAACTCTGTACAGGTTTGACACCTCGAAGTGCCAAAAAGTTCGCCCGAAACCACTCTTAGTGCAGGTTGGGCCTTGGCATTGACGGGCGGCCGGGAAGGCGCCGGAGGTCTGCAGGCACCCGGGGCCGCCTCGCGATGGCGCTGCCCGCGGCCGCCGGCAGCGTTGCCATGTGCGGTGCGTCGCCAAGGAAGGCGGAAGTCGGTTGCCGACTTCTGCCTCAAGGAGGTATAATGTGGTCGGGCGCGCAACCACGTGGGTGCGCCCATGCGAGGAGGCGGCCGCAGCGTGTACGAGATTGTATTCCGCGAGGAGATCGCGCCGGATACCTGGCGCTACGTCGTTCGCGCACCCGAGATCGCCGAGCGCCGCAGGGCCGGCCAGTTCGTGGTCCTGCGCGTCGATGACAAGGGCGAGCGCTTTCCGCTGACCATCGTCGGCTCCGACCCGGACCAGGGCACCATCGAGCTGATCTTCCAGGCGGTGGGCACGTCCACGCGCCTGCTGGCGGACCTGCAGGTCGGCGATGAGGTCATCGACCTCCTCGGTCCCCTGGGGCACCCCACGCACATCGACTGCTTCGGTACCTGCGTGGTGACCGGCGGGGGCTACGGCATGGCGCCCGTGATCCCGATCGCGGAGGCCCTCAAGGACGCCGGCAACCGTCTCATCGGCATCAACGGCGCGCGCGCGAGGGAGCACGTCATCCTCGAGGACCGCCTGCGCGAGATCTGCGACCGCGTCGAGGTGTGCACCGATGACGGCAGCTACGGCCACCAGGGCTTCGTCACCGACGTGCTGCGCGGCATCATCGAGGCGGGCGAGCAGATCGACTACGTGCTGGCGATCGGTCCGACGCCGATGATGCGCGCCGTCGCCGAGCTGACGCGGCCGCGCGGCATCCGGACCGTGGTCAGCCTCAACCCGATCATGATCGACGGCACCGGGATGTGCGGGGGCTGCCGTGTCGAGGTGGGCGGCGAGACGAAGTTCGCGTGCGTTGACGGGCCCGAATTCGACGGCCACCTGGTGAACTTCGACACGCTGATGCGCCGCCAGAAGATGTACGACGGCATGGAGAGCGAGGCGCAGCGGATGTACCGGCCGCACAGCACCCCCTGCCGGCAGGAGGAGGCGGCCCATGGACACTGAGGTCGGGATGGGCAGGCCGCCAATGCCGGAGCAGCCGCCTGAGCGACGAGTCGGGAACTTCGAGGAGGTGCCGCTGGGGTACAGCCCGGAGGCGGCGTTCGCGGAGGCCCGGCGGTGCCTGCAGTGCAAGCGCCCGCTGTGTATCGAGGGCTGCCCGGTTGCCGTGCAGATACCGGAGTTCATCGCGCTCATGGCAGAGGGCAAGTTCACCGAGGCGGCGCGCAAGATCAAGGAGACCAACGCCCTCCCGGCCATCTGCGGCCGCGTGTGCCCGCAGGAGACGCAGTGCGAACTCAGGTGCGTGCTGGGCAAGCGTGGCGAGCCGATCGCCATTGGCCGGCTGGAGCGCTTCGCCGCCGACTGGGAGCTCCAGCACGGGGAGGTCGAGCCGCCGGAGCTTCCGGAGCCGACGGGCTTCTCGGTGGCCGTGGTCGGCTCGGGCCCCGGCGGCCTCGCCTGCGCTGCCGACCTGGCGATGCGCGGTCACAGGGTCACCATCTACGAGCTCTTCCATGCGGCCGGTGGCGTGCTGCGCTACGGCATCCCGCGCTTCCGCCTGCCCCGCGAGGTCCTCGACGCGGAGCTTGACTACCTGCGGGGCCTCGGTGTCGAGATCCGGCTCAACTTCGCGGTCGGGCGTACCGCCACTGTCGATGATCTGCTGCGCGAGCACGACGCCATCCTGATCGCCACCGGCGCGGGCCTGCCACGCTTCCTGGACATCCCGGGCGAGAACCTGCTCGGGGTCTATTCGGCCAACGAGTTCCTCACGCGCGTGAACCTGATGCATGCGGACCTCTTCCCCGAGTACCACACGCCGGTGCACTGCGGACAGAACGTCATCGTGGTGGGCGGCGGCAACGTCGCCATGGACTCGGCGCGCACCGCTCGCCGCCTGGGCGCCGGCCACGTTACCGTGCTGTACCGCCGCACGCGCGCCGAGATGCCCGCTCGCGCCGAGGAGATCGTGCACGCCGAGGAGGAGGGCATCGAGTTCAGGTTCCTCGCGGCGCCGGTCGAGATGCTGGGCGATGACGAGAGCTGGCTGCGCGCCATGCGCTGCATCCGCACGGAGTTGGGCGAGCCCGACGAGACCGCCCGCCGCCGGCCGATCCCCATCGAGGGCTCGGAGTTCGAGATCCCCTGCGACACGGCAGTCATCGCCATCGGCTCGCGCGCCCACCCGCTGGTGCCCGACACCACGCCGGACCTCGAGGTCGGCACGCGCGGCTACATCACCATCGACGACACGGGCGCCACCAGCAGGCCCGGCGTCTTCGCAGGGGGCGACATCGTTACCGGCTCGGCGACGGTGATCCAGGCCATGGGCGCGGGGCGGCGCGCTGCAGAGTCGATCCACCGGTACGTCACCGACCACTCAGGCGGCGAGAAGGCCTGATCCCCGGCCGGGGCGAACTCCCGCCCGGCCATGG
>JALGUI010000848.1 GCA_029820915.1 Candidatus Zipacnadia bacterium
CACCCTCGGGCGCATCCGCGAGACCATGCCCATGATGGTGGACGCCGGCCCGCACTTCATCGAGACCTTCGAGCCCAACGAGGGCGACATCACGCTGCGCGAGGCGAGGCGGCTCTACGGCCGCGACACCTGCGTCATGGGCAACTTCGACTGCGTGCTCCTTGCGCGCGGGACGCCCGAGGACTCCCGCCGCGAGGCCCGCCGCTGCCTCGACGAGGCCATGGCGGGCGGCGGCTACATCATGGTCACCGGCGACGAGGTGCCCGCGGACACGAAGTGGGAGAACCTGGTCGCCTGGGTCGAGACCGTCGCCGAACACGGGCGGTACTGAGCGCACCTCCCGGCAGGACGGGCGTCACTGAGCACCGAGAGACAGCATGTCAGAGCACTGCGACGCGGTGAACAATATGCCTGACGACGAGACGTCCGACGCCTCAAGGCAAGACGGAGCGCGCAGGCCGATCCAGTACGCGCTGATCCTCCTGGCGCTCGGCCTGCTGCTGCGCGTTGCGGTCTTCGTGCTCCACGACTACGTCGGCAACGCCGACCAGGTCCGCTACACCACCGATGGCACGAGGCTGCTCGAAGGGCAGACGCCGAGCATGCGGCCGGGGTTCGCGCCACTTGTTGCAGCGGCGCTCTTGCTCGGAGCCAGCGAAGAGCGCGCCGCTCAGGCGACTACTCTGGTCATGGGCACCGTCCTGCTGGTGCTCCTGTGGTGGCTCGTGCGACGTCTCCACGGGGACGGGGCTGCTCTGGCCGCTCTCGCTCTCGCCGTGGTCAATCACCATCTCGTGCGCGCGTCAACGAACGGGATGACGGAGGCGGCGGTGCTATGCGCCCTGGTAGGCGCACTTGTGGCGCTCGACGTGGCGCGCAGGCGTGGCTGGCACCCAGCGCTGTGTCTCGCCGCCGGTGCCCTCTTCGGCTATGCGTTCACGATGCGTGCGGAGGCGATGATCTACTTCGCTGGCGTAGCCATCGCGGGATGCGTGCGGAGGCGATGATCTACTTCGCTGGCGTAGCCATCGCGGTCGCGATCATTCTCTTGAAAGAGCGCCGAGTTCCCGTGCGGATCGTGGCGGCTCTCGGAGTGCTGCTGGTAGGCTTCGCACTTGTCGGCGCTGCGGCCACTGTCGTGCGCGGGCGAGTCCCTACGGCAGGGGGTGCGGTCGACTATTGGGCGCGGGGCGCTCTATTGCAGCATGACCCGTCGGTGACGGATGAACCGGAGGCCCTGCGGGAGCTACTACATGAGCGCCTGCCCGGCGAGTGGGTTGAAGAGCTCGATGTCGAGGCGCCCCAACTCGGCCTCAAGGACAACGTGCGCCGGTACGTCCACAATCTGCATGCTCAGATCGAGAATGTCCTGCCGAGCACCGTTGATCTCGGCATGTGGGCGCTCGTGGCTCTCGGCCTCTTCGGCGCACCGTGGAAGGGGGGCCGCTGGAAGACCGAGCTGATCCTCGCCTCGCTGTGGCTGTTCTTCTTCACGGCTGCCCCCCTGGTCTTCTTCACGGCTGCCCCCCTGGCCCAACTCGTCCATCCGAGGCATCTCCTGCCGTACCTGCTCATCGCGATCTGCTGGGCCGGAGCCGGCGCGGCCAACTTCGGGAGATGGTACAGCCGCACCACCCAGGACGGGGAGATCGTCGCCGGGGCCGTCCGCAAAGGGGCGATCATCGCGCTCGTATTCGCGGGGCTGTTCCAGGTCAAGCCTGACCTCGACTTCATCCAGGCCGCGTTCAACGGCGAGATCCCCACTGAGGAGAAGGCGGCCGGGCACTGGCTTCGTGAGTACGGCGATCCGGACGACCTCGTCCTGGAGCGGAAGACGACCGTCACTTTCTACGCGGGCTTGCGGGGCAGCGAGACCCCCTACACGTCATATGACCGCGTCATCGAGTTCGCTCGACTCAAGGGCGCCCGCTTCATCGTCGTGAGTTCACGGAACCTGATGGAGTATAGGCCACAACTGGCGCCACTGCTCGAGGACGAGCCGGAATGGGAGCCAGAACTGAAGCTCGTACACGAGGCCCGCAACAGGCACAATGCCGACTTGTTCGTGCGCATCTTCGAGGTCCAGGAAGCGAGCACCGGGAGCGAGCTACCATGAACCACCACGTCGTCTTCACCGACGTCCGGCAGGTCGCCGTGCGGCCCGCCGAGATGCCGACCTCCGGGCCGGGCGAGATGCTGGTGCGTACCACGAAGACCGCCATCTCCACCGGCACCGAGCTGACCATGCTCATGGCCGACTTCCCCGAGGGCTCGAAGTGGGATCAGATCACCAGCTTCCCGATCCGCCCGGGCTACTCGCACGTGGGCGAGGTCGTCGAGGTCGGCGCCGAGGTCGAGGGCTGGCAGCCAGGCGATCGCGTCGCCAGCGGCGGCCGCCACGCCGCATGGATCGCTCTCAGCCCCGACCAGGCCCACCGCATCCC
>JALGUI010000174.1 GCA_029820915.1 Candidatus Zipacnadia bacterium
CACTCCTGCCCGTGCGTCGCACCGAACCACTACGGCCCTGCGAACGACCGACGGGCAAGAGTGCCCGTCGCATGGAACGGCTCACGACCCCGAGGAATGTGACGCACCCATGCCCATACCCATCGTCGCGATAGTCGGTCGCACGAACGTCGGCAAGTCCACCCTGTTCAACCGGCTGGTGGGCCACCAGCTTGCCGTGGTGGACGACTTCCCCGGCGTGACGCGGGATCGCCTGTACGCTGAGGTCGGCATCGGCGCGCGGATCGCGATCCTGGTGGACACCGGCGGGCTGGTCGGCGCGGAGAGCGACGAGCTGATCACGCAGGTGAGCGACCAGGCCGTGGCGGCACTAGAGGAGGCCGACGTCCTCGTGATGCTGGTGGACGGCCTCGAGGGCGTCACGGCGCTCGACCACGATGTCGCCGATGTGGTGCGCCGCACCGGCAAGCCTATCCTGCTCGCCGCCAACAAGCTCGAGAACACTACCGAGAACCTGGAGGACTTCTACGAGCTGCGCCTGGGGCGCCCACACCGCATCTCGGCGCACACCAGCTACGGGCTGCGCGGCCTGGCCGAGGAGATCGAGGAGCGGCTGCCCGAGCCGGGCGAGCGGATCGACCGGCCCACGGGCGAGATCGCCGTCGCGCTGGTGGGCCGGCCGAATGTCGGCAAGTCCGCCATCATCAACGCCATGCTGGGTGAGGACCGCGTGATCGTCAGCGACATGCCCGGCACCACGCGCGACGCAGTGGACATCGCGGTCGAGTACGAGGACCGGCCGTTCCGGCTCATCGACACCGCCGGGCTGCGGCGCAAGTCGCGGCGGGCGGTGGGCACCGAGTACTACTCCAGCCTGCGCACGGTGCGGGCGCTGCACCGGGCGGACGTCGGCGTGCTGGTGCTGGACGCCTCGGAGGGCCTGCTCCGCCAGGACGAACGCATCGCGGGCGAGATCGAGGGGGCGGGGCGCGGCATCGTGATCGCGGCCAACAAGTGGGACCTGATCCAGGACGCCATGCCCGCGCCGGAGGACGCCACGCCCGGGCAGGCGCGGCGCGCCGAGCGCACGCGGCGCTCGGACTTCGAGCGCATCCTGCGCCACCGCATGCCCTTCCTCGACTACGCGCCGCTGCACTTCACCTCGGCGCTGACCGGCGAGGGGCTGGCCGAGGTGCTCGAGGCGACGGCCGAGGTCGCCGGGCAGTTCAACCGGCGCATCGACACGCCCGCCGTCAACCGCGTGATCCAGGACGCGCTCATGAAGCACCAGCCGCCGGTTCGCGGCTCGCGCGCGCTTAAGGTATACTATGTCGCACAGATCGGCACGCGGCCGCCGGCCTTCGTGCTCAAGGTCAACGACCCGAGGCTGTGCCACTTCTCGTACGAGCGCTACCTGCGCAACCGGCTGCGCGAGGAGTTCGGCCTCTATGGGGTGCCGATCCGCATGGAGCTCGAGGCGCGCCGACGAGGTGAGCGAGCGTGACGGGACTGCAGGCGCTGGGGCTGCTGGTGACCTACCTGCTCGGCGGCATTCCGGTCGGCCTGCTGGTCGGGCTGGCGCGCGGGGTTGATGTACGCCAGGTAGGCAGCGGCAACATCGGCGCGACCAATGTCATGCGCGGCGTCGGGCCGGCCCTCGGCCTGCTGGTGTTCGCGATTGACGTGCTCAAGGGCGTGGCGGGCGTGATGGTCGGCCGCCAGTTGGGCATGGACGGCTGGCTCCTGGGCATGGCCGCGCTCTTCGTGATGCTCGGCCACTCCTTCTCGCCCTATATGGCCTTCAAGGGCGGCAAGGGCGTGGCGACGACTCTGGGCGCAGGGCTGGGGCTGTCGCCCGTGGCGGCGCTGATCGCGTTCGGCATCTGGTTCGCGGTCGTCCTTCCCACGCGTTACGTCTCGCTCGCCTCCATCGTCGGGACGGCCGCGCTCGCGGTGCTCGTGTACGTCTTTGCCCCCGCGGAGCCCGAAATGGCCGTCCCGGTGGCGGCAATGGCGATCATCGTCATCGGCCGACACAGCGAGAACATCGAGCGGCTGCTCAAGGGCGAGGAGAGCCGCTTCGGCTCGCCCAGAGGGAATGGACCCGGGGCACCAAAGAACGAGGCGCAGTCGGACGAGCAGTAGCCGGCGCGATCACACCGCCGCGTAGGCCGGGCTTCCAGCTCGGCAATGTCGTGCCTGCGGGCCGGCCCCCACAGCGGGCGGTCCCACCGGCGAAGGGGACTCACATGAAGCAGCCCACCTCCCCCGTGGCCGTCATCGGCGCGGGCGCATGGGGCACGACGCTCGCGCGGATGCTGGGCGAGCGGGGCATCCCCGTCCGCCTGTGGGCGGTCACGCGCGAGCTGGCCATCGAGATCGAGGAGAAGCGCGAGAATACCGCCTTCCTCCCGGGCGTGGCACTGCCCGACGAGGTCGGCGTGTCCTCGAACGGCGAGCGCGTGCTCGACGGGGCGCGGGCGGTCATCTGGGTGGTGCCGTCGCAGTGGCTGCGCGAGGTGGCGCGCGACCTCGCGCCGCACGTGCCCGGCGGGGCGCTGCACATCTGCGCCACCAAGGGCATCGAGCGCGCGACGGGCATGCGCATGAGCCGGCTCCTGGCCGAGGAGCTGGGCGGAGATGAGCGCGAGGCGCTGGAGCAGGAGTTCGTGGCCCTGTCCGGGCCGAACCTGTCCACGGAGATTAACCAAGGGATGCCGGCGCTGAGTGTCGCCGCCTCGGCCAGCGACGAGCGCACGCGCGAGGCCCAGGAGCTGCTCACCACGCCGCTGTTCCGCGTCTACCGCAACCCTGACATCATCGGCGTCGAGCTGTGCGGGGCGCTCAAGAACGTCATCGCCATCGCCGCGGGCATGAGCGACGGGCTCGGCTACGGCGCGAACCTGCGGGCGGCGCTCATCACGCGGGGCCTGGCGGAGATGGAGCGGTTGGGCATCGAGCTTGGGGCGCACGCGCGGACCTTCGCCGGCATCGCCGGCATGGGCGACCTGGTCACCACCTGCACGAGTCGGCTCAGCCGCAACTACTCGACCGGCCTGCGCCTGGCGAAGGGCGAGAGCCGCGAGGATATCCAGCAGTCGATGCGGGCCGTGGCCGAGGGCATATTCACGACGCAGGCCGAGGTCGAGCTGGCGTCGGAACTGGGGGTTGAAGTGCCGATCGCCGAGGCGGTACGTGCGGTGCTGTTCGCGGGGCTCGGGCCACGGGAAGCCGCCGAGATGCTGATGACCCGCGCGCTGCGGGCGGAGTTCTGACCGCGGGTTCCGCGCGATCTCCGGCGTTGGGGAGGGCATACGGGTCGGCGCGCGAATATTAAGGGCGCGTGAAGGGATTCGAGAGGCGGCGGGCGCAGTGTGCCGCATGGGGGCGGTCGTCCCTATCCTCTGGCGGAGGTGCTGTCATGGCCGACATGACGAAGACGGACCTGGTGGCGGAGATCGCGGAGCGGGCGGAGCTGACGAAGGCGGACGCGGAGCGCGCACTCGCAGCGTTCCTCGACACGATCGGCACGGCGCTGAGCCGCGGCCAGAGTGTGCAGATCACCGGCTTCGGCACCTTCGAGGCGCGCCACAGGGCGGCGCGCAAGGCTCGGAACCCGCAGACGGGCGAAGAGATCGATGTGCCGGCCACCACGGTCCCGGCATTTCGGGCTGGCAAAGGGCTCAGGGATATGGTAAGATAGGTATTCCGAGGCTGGCCGAGCGGCCGGCTGAGGAGCGGGTCGGGGCGTGGCGCAGCTTGGTAGCGCGTTTGACTGGGGGTCAAAAGGTCGCCGGTTCAAGTCCGGCCGCCCCGACCAACCCACCTGGCCCGGCGCGCGCGGCGCATAAGCGCCGCGGGGGTGCCAAGGGTATTGTGTTCGCGACTGCGATGGGCCGCCCTCTCGCCCCCCGAGACGGAGCGGCCGGTTTCTTAAGCGTGGGTGGGAGGCAGACGTGACTGCACCCGGCGACGATCAGGGCCTTGAGAAGCGCAGCTTCGAGCGCTACGAGCAGTACCTCAACCCCGGCATGGCCCAGCTTGTCAAGTTCATGGGCTTCGAGAGCGTCGAGGTCCGATCCGAGGGCTGCTACGTCTACACTTCCGACGGTCAGCGCTTCCTCGACTGTTTCGGCGGGCCGGGCGTCTTCAGCATGGGCCACAGCCCGCCGGCGATCATCGAGCGAGTGCGCGCGCAACTCGAACAGATGCCGATGTCGAGCCACCTGCTGCTCAACCCCGTCACGGCGGAGCTGGCCGAGCGGCTGGCGCAGGTCACGCCCGGCGACCTGCAGTACACCTTCTTCTGCAACTCCGGCGCGGAGGCCGTGGAGGGCGCACTGAAGGCCGCCCGTGCACACACCGGCCGGCCGGGCTTCGTCTCCACGATCGGGGGCTTTCACGGCAAGACCTTCGGGGCGCTGTCGGCGTCGGGCCGCGACGTCTACCGCGACCCCTTCCAGCCGCTGGTGCCGGGGTTCACCCACGTCCCCTACGGCGACGCCGAGGCGCTAGCCGATGCGGTGACCGACGAGACCGCTGCGGTCATCCTCGAGCCGATCCAGGGCGAGGGCGGCGTCATCATCCCACCTGAGGGCTACCTGTCGCGGGCGCGCGAGGTGTGCCACGAGGCGGGCGCGCTGCTCATCGCCGACGAGATCCAGACCGGCCTGGCGCGTACGGGCAGGATGTGGGGCTGCGACTGGGACGGCGTGGTCCCGGATATCATGACCGTGGGCAAGGCGATGGGCGGCGGCGTGATGCCGCTGGGCGCCTTCATCGCCCGACCCGCGGTCTGGGACATCTTCGAGGAGAACCCCTACGTCCACACCTCGACCTTCGGCGGCAACCCGCTGGCGTGCGCCGCCGGCCTGGCGGCGCTGGACGAGATCGAGCGCCTGGACCTGTGCACGGCGGCGGCCGAGCGTGGCGCGCAGCTTGCCGACGGGCTGCGCGACATCGCCGGTCGGCACCAGGCCATGATCGCCGACGTGCGGGGGCGCGGGCTGATCGTCGGCGTTGCCTTCACCGACCCGGACATCGCCGGGCTGGTCATCGCCGCCCTGTCCGGGCACCATGTCATCGCGGCCTACGGGCTGAACAACCCGGGCGTCGTGCGCTTCGAGCCGCCGCTCATCATCTCGGCGGAGCAGGTGGACGAGGTGGTGGCGGCCTTCGCCGAGGCGCTCGCCCACACGGCGGCGATGCTCGACATGTAGCAGCGACGGGAGGCCGGGCGATGGGCTACGTGCACAGGGTGCTTGTCGTCGTGGCGATCCTGACGCTGCTCGCGGCGCTGCTGGCGGGATGCCGTGGCGGGCGGGGCGAGGCGACCGATGTCGCCCCGGTCGAGGAGCCGCCGCCCGGGCCGCGGACCGAGCGCACCGTGCTCGTGCTGTGCTACCACGCTATGTCCCCCGGCGCCGAGTCCACGTACGACGTGCCGACCGAGGACTTCGCCGAACAGCTTGCCCTCATCAGCGACGAGGGCTTCGAGAGCGTCACCGTATCGCAGATCGCCGACTACCTCGACGGCCGCGGCGACCTGCCCGACAGGGCCGTATCCTTCACCTTCGACGACGGCCCCGAGAGCGTCCTGACCGAGAGCAAGCCGATGATGGCCGAGCACGGCTACGTCGGCACCGCCTTCCTGATCTCGGACGCGGTGGGCGGCGAGGGCAAGCTCGACTGGGACCAGGTGCGCGAACTGCAGGCCGCGGGCTGGGAGATCGGCTCGCACACCTCGTCGCACATCCACCCGACCAGGGTCGGCGAGGGCAAGTGCCGCGAGGAGTTCGAG
>JALGUI010000175.1 GCA_029820915.1 Candidatus Zipacnadia bacterium
TCCTCGACGAGGGCACGGGCTGGAGCGACCCGGAGCAGATCCCCGGGATCGTCGCGAAGCTCAAGCGCGCGGGGTTCAACGTCTACATACCGTGTGTCTGGCACGGGCGGGGGACGCGCTGGCCGTGCTCGGCCGCCGACCCCGACCCGCGCATGGCGGAGCGACTGGCGGCTCTGGAGGTCGATCCGCTGGAGGTGCTGATAGAGCAGTGCCACGCGGCGGGGATCGAGGTACACCCGTGGTTCTGCGTGGCCAAGCGCGAGGGGGACGTGCATCCGGAGTTCGTCGAGGAGGGGACGCCGAAGGGCTTCTTCGATGCCCATCGGCCCGAGTTCCGCGACTTCATCGTGGACCTGATGCTCCACGCGGTCGAGCACTACGAGGTCGATGGCGTGAACCTGGACTTCATCCGCACCGGCGGGCGCTGCACGGGGCCGCTGTGTCAGGCGGAGTACCGCGAGCGCTTTGGTAGCGACATCGAGGAGGACGCCCGACGCAGGACCGACGAGGGCGGGCCGAACCCGAACATCGTGGCCTGGCAGGACGAGTGCATCGGCGACATCGTGCAGCGCGTCGCCGAGGGCGGGAAGACAATCCGACCGGGGCTGATCGTCAGCGTGGACGGCCACCCGCACCCGCCGGGCGACGCGCCGGACGCCAACGGACGCAACGAGATGCCCTGGGTGGCGGCGGGATGGGTGGACGTGGTCTACGCGATGGACTACGGGCGCGAGCTGTCGTGGCAGCGGATGGACCGGGTGCGTGCGGCGAGCGATCAGCCGGAGGCGTTCGTGACGCTGTGCGGCAACTACGAGCGCACCGAGACCGGGCACGTGATCCCGCGCGATGGCGAACACGTGGCAAAGCTGATGGGCTACTGCCGGCGCAAGTGGCCGGGCAACGGCTCGGCGCTGTACATCTGGAGCATGCTGAGCGACGAGCAGATCGAGGCCCTGCGCGCCGGGCCGTACGCGGAGGATGCCGTGCCACGGTGGGTGCGTTGAGGTGAGGACAACCATTGACTTGAGGGGCGCCCGACTATATAATATAGTCAAATGACTATAGATTGTAGTCAGGTGACTGCCGTGGGCGCCTGCGAACTCTCAGCGCTGTTCAGCGAAGCGAAAGCACGTGTGCTGCAACTGTTGGTACTCCACCCGGAGAGCAGCTACTACCAGCGCGAGATCGCGGAGCGCACCGGCCTGCGTCTGCGCGCGGTTCAGCAGGCCGTGCGGCCCATGGTCGAGGCGGGCATCGTGAGGCGCGACAAGCGCGGGAATCAAGTCTTCTATTGCGCCGACCCGAATTGCCCCATCCTGCCGGAGCTGACGGGGTTGATTACCAAGACCATCGGCATTGCCGAGCCGCTGCGCCGGGCGCTGGAGCCGCTCCGCGACGGCATCGCGGCGGCCCTGGTGTTCGGCTCGTTCGCATCGGCCCGGTTCCGACCGGGGAGCGACGTGGACGTGCTGGTGGTTGGGGAGGTGTCCCCGCGCCGCGTCGTGGGCGCCATGGGCCATGCCTCTGAGGAGATCGGGCGCGAGGTGAACGCGGTGGTCATGACTGAGGCGGAGTTGCGTGCCCGCGCTGAGCGCGACGACCACTTCATCCGAAGCGTGCTGGCCGGACCGACGATCTTCGTCATCGGAGACAGCGATGAGCTTGGAGCGATTGCAGAGCGAGAGCCTGATCGAACGTCAGGAGACGACGGTTGAGGAGATCGCGGAACTCGCCCGGCTGGTCGATCGAGATCTCGCTGCGCACGACAGTGAAGGACTGCCGGCGGACTGGGGCTTCGCCATAGCGTACAGCGCCGCGCTGCAGGCGGCGACCATAGTGGTACGGGCCGAAGGCTTCCGAGCCCTTGCCGGCGCCCATCACTACGCGACATTCGCGGCGTTCGGCGCGATCGTGGGCGACGAGTACAACGACCGCGTCGAGTACCTCCAGAATTGTCGAGCCAAACGCAACCGCGCCGAGTATCAGCGTGCGGGGCAGATCACGCAGGCGGAGGTGGCCTCCCTCGCGGAGGAGGCCCGGCAGCTCAGGGACTGGGTAGCCGCCTGGCTGGCGTACCACCATCCGGACCTTGTGCCGGAGCAATGGCGGACCGCCGACGGGACGGGCTGAGCCGGACCTACCGATTGGCCGCCAGCCAGGCGCGGCGGGTGCGCCCGGCGATGTTCGCCACCAGCTCGGGCGTGAGCTCCCGGTCCTCGGGTGCCAGCGCCTCGACCTCGCTCCAGAGCGCATCTACCTCGGCGGCGAGGTCGGCGGGCAGGTCATCGGCATCGCGTAGCGCCAGCAGGAGCTTGGCGACCTGGATGCCCTCGCGCAATGCCTCCCAGCGGATCGACGGCACGACCAGCTCGCCGGTCGGGTTGAGCCGCTGGTTGCGCGGGTGGTCCTCGGCGCCGTCGTAGACAAAGCTGTAGTCGAGGCGCACGTCGCCGGTGCCGTCCCAGTCGTGCCAGGTGCTCGCCCGCGCCACGTTGTAGGCCCAGTGCCCCACGCCGGTCATGCCCTTCGCCAGCGCGATCAGCGGATAGGCGTAGTTCCAGGTCAGCAGATCATCGCTCTTGCCGGAGGCCACGTGGTAGCTGCCGAGTTGCTCGCAGTGCTCGCGCAGCGTGGGCCCGATCTCGTCCTCCCACGCCTGCCGAGGGTTGTACTCAGGCGGGGCGTTGCGCGTCAGCCTTTCCGGCCACGGTAGCGCGATACACGCGAAGTCCGTGACCGGCGCCATCAGCTCGACGTCCGCGGGGAACGCGTAGTAGGTGAGCGTCTGATAGATCGCCAGCTCGGGGATGGCCTCGCGCATGTGGCGCATCGTCTCGACGACCGCGCGCACGTTGTCGTCGGGCGCCACGTCAAGGTGCTCAGAGTGCAGCTCGTCGGCGACCAGCAACGCGAAGCGCTCGGGGCCGTAGCCCCGCTCGGCGGAGTGATCGAGCCAGGCGCGCAGCAGGTTCGCCTGGCCGACGCGCCACTCGGGCGAGTGCATGGGGAGGACGGTGCCGTCCTCAAGCTCGATGTCGCCATGCCAGAAGATCATCATACGCTCGACGTACGGCCCCCAGGCGTCGAGCCGGCGGTCGTGGCGGGAGAAGTCGGCCTCCACGACCTCGAGGTCGGCGTTCCACGTGGCCGGGGGCCGGTTGGGGAACTCGATCATGGTGACGTGGTGAGCGCCCAGATCCTCGCCTGCCTCGGCGGGTGAGCTGCCGCAGACGGTCAGCCCGGGATACAGGAACGAGACGTGCTCGAACTCGGACTCGGCCGGGGGAAGGGCAGGCAGCACCTCGACCGCGAGGGAGAGTTGCTGCTCGTCGCCGATCTCCGGGCTGATGACTATAGCCGCGTCGGCGCTGTCGGCGCTCTCCCCCACGCCGATCTCGAGATGCACGCGCACTGCCTCCCCCGAGGGCACGCTGACCTGCCACGCGCCGTCGGCCTGCACCAGCGGCGGCATGGCGTCGTAGATGCCCGTCTTCTCACGCCCGTACCAGGTCTCGAGATAGACCTGCTGCCGTACCGTGACGGCGAAGTCGGGCGCGTCAAGGCCCCCAACCGACAGGGCGCACGCGATGGGCGTGTCGGTGGCGTTGCTGAGTGTGATCGCTGCCGCGGTCTGTTCGCCGCGCAGCACCGTGACGGCTGCCTCATGCCCGGGCTCAGCGGGCGGGATCCAGGTCGGCTCGTGGCGCGTCCAGGGGTCGGCGAAGGTCACCAGCAGGTTGGTGTCGCCCTGCACGGCCTGCAGGATCGCCATGGTGTACTTGCGGAGGCCCGTCGCCTCAAGCAAGTCCTCGCGCATGCCCGGGTCGTCCAGGGGCCCCCAACCGGCCAGCAACGACAGGTCGCCGGCCTCGGCAGCCGCGATCTGCGCCGCCGCCTGCTCGGTGGTAGCGGTCAGTTCGTCGGTGTCCCCAACCAGGTCCATAGCCGTATTTGCGCGCGCTTGGACATAGCCCCACTCGCGGGCGAGGCGGTTGAGGTCGGCCTGCTGCTCCTCGGTTGGCTCCTGCGCAAGGCAGGACGTTATTGCGGCCAACAGCGTGCACACGGCGGTAATCAGCAGCATCGCTCGTGTCATTCCCTATCTCCTGTCTACCAGTATCCGTGGCTCTCGCCCCACTGCAGCCAGTCCCTTCCCAGCGTGATGCCGTGGGTGACGAGCGGGTCCTCGTCGAGGCCGTTGCGCGCCATCATCCACTGCACCCAAGCTTCGAGCTTCGCGTCGAGCTGTGAGGCGATGTCCGGGCGCTTCGTGGCGATGTTCGCGAACTCGCCGGGGTCGGCCTCCAGGTCGTAAAGCTCGCTCATCGGATTGCCGTAGAGATCGCGCTCGCGGGCCTTGATGTACTTGTGGCGATCGGTGCGGATGCCCCACTTCATCTGCCACGTGCACTCCTGGGTGACGAGGAACTCGTGGAGCACGCGGTCCGAGCCCTCGGTCAACAGGTCGAGGAAGCTGTCGCCCTCCATGGCGTCGGGGATCGCCGCGCCCGCCGCGTCCAGCATGGTGGGCGCCAGGTCGGTGTGCTGCAGGAGCTGTGGGACGACCGTGCCGGGCTCGATGCGCTCGGGCCAGCGGACCAGCAGGGGCACGTGGATGTTGGGATCGTAGAGCCCGTGGTGGTCGAAGAAGATGCCGTGGCGGAACATCAGCTCACCGTGGTCGGAGAAGACCACGACCATGGTGTCGTCGGCCAGCCCGGCGTCATCGAGCGCGTCCATGAGCCGGGCGAAGCCGTCGTCCACATGGCGGATCTCGGCATCGTAGAGGCCCTCGACGAACAGCGCGTCGGTCATGCCCTCAGGGAGGCGGCTGAACCAGTTCTGCTGCCACTTCGAGCCCCAGTAGCCGTCCAGCAACGGGCGGAGCGAGTCGTTATCGGGGTCGCAGGGGTCGTCGCCCTCGTAGAAGTCGTACCACAGCTCCTCGGGGGGCAGGTAGGGCGTGTGCGGGTCCCAGTAGTGCACGAACATGAAGAAGGGGTCAGCGGCCCGCGCGCGCTCGTGCAGCCAGGGGATGGCGACCTCGTTGTAGCGCCGCCAGTCCGACCACTGGATGTACTTCTGGCTCATGGACGGGTTCACGTACTGACTCCAGCCACGGGAGAACCAGCCCTTCATGGCCGCAAGGTTGTCGGCGGCGCAGGTGAACATCCCCGCGCGCTGCAGCCCCTCGGTCAGGTACGGGGCGTCCGAGGGCAGCTCGGCGTGCCCGCCGTGGGCGACGATGCCGGTGGTGATCGAGTACTGGCCGGTGAAAGTGGTGGTGTAGTTCGGCTGGGTCGGGACGGTCGGGCAATAGAGCGCCTCGCACAGCGCGCCCTGCCGCGCGAACTCGTCGAGGCTGGGCGTAGTCGGCTTGTGATAGCCGTAGCATCCCATGTGGCGGGCGCTGAGGGTGTCGATGGCGACGAGCAGGACGTTCATCCCTGGCCTCCGTGGCGGCGCTGGTGGACGATGCTCTTCGCCGCGAGGATCGAGCAGGCCTCGATGACCTCGATGCCGGCCGCCTCGAGCTTGTGCGCAAGCTCCGGGCTGTCCGCGCCGGGGTTGAGGTAGACCTTCGCGACGCCCCTGTCGATGATGCCCTCGACCATCTTCAGCCCGAGCGGGGGCGGGACGTACATGGTCGCGGCCTGCACCTCGCCGGGGATGTCGCGAATGGTGCGGTGGGCGGTCAGGCCCTCGATCTCCTCCTCATTCGGGTTGACCGGGTAGACGGTCCAGCCCGCGTCGCGCCAGGCGTGCACGGCCATGTTCCCGCCAGGCGTGCACGGCCATGTTCCGGTGCTTGGCGCGATCGGCGGAGGCGCCGATGACGGCGATTGTTTCCGGCACCAGCATCGCGTCCTCTCGTGTGACCAACGACAGCGCCCCTGCGGGCCGCCGGGAGATCACGCGCGATCTCAGGACGAGTGCGCCTGTCGTCCAGGGCGAGAGCCCTGTGGCTGCAGCATGGGCTTGCTTGACACCCCGGTACGGCGCCGGTACAATTCCGGTGCGCAGACGAGCGCGCGCCGGCGGCGAGGTGGTGCATCACAACCAGCGCAAGTTCCGCTGCCCGAAGTGCGGCAAGGTACGCATGCAGCGGCATCGGAAGCGCTGACCCGTCGTTCAGACGCCAGATTTCGCGCCCGCGAGCGCATGTCCTTCCGGGAGTGCAAACGGTGAGCGCCGACGATGTGACAGCCGATGGCCCTGCGCCCGACCGCCGGAGCGGACCGCGGCCGGTGCTGCTGATGGCGCTGGCGCTGGCGGCCGTGTGGGCGGTGGCCTTCGCCATCACGGGTTTGCTGTGGTGGAGCGCCGGCGGCAAAGTCGAGCAGGTGCCACCCCCGGAGGCCCCGAAACTGGAAGCCGTGGACGGGAGCAGCGTGAACCTGGAGCGCTACGGGCGGGCGCATCCGTCCTGGACGCCATAGAGATCGCAGCACGATTGGCGGATCGCAGCAGATGACACAGCACTCGGTGACCGTCCTGGGCGGCGGCCTGGCCGGCTGTGCGGCCGCGCTGGTGGCCGCGCGACGGGGCGCCGCGGTCAGCCTCGTCGAGCAGCGGCCCGCGCGCGCGACTCCCCTGCACACCGGCGAATCCCTCTGCGAGCTTGTGGGCAGTCCGGACCTGGGCGCCATTGCCCCCGACCGCGCCACGGGGCTGCTCAAGGCCGAGCTGCGCGAACTCGCCCCCGCCCTCCTGGAGTGCGCCGACGAGGCGCGCACCGGTAATCAGAGCCTGACAGTGGACCGCGAGCTATTCGCGCGGCTGGTCACCGAGCGCGTCGAGGCCGAGGGGCGCGTCGAGGTGGCCCGGCAAGAGGCGCGCGCGCTCCCCGAAGGCGTGGTGGTGGTCGCCACGGGCCCGAGCACGTGGTCGCCGCTGGCGCGCGCCATCCACGAGGCGAGCGGGCGGCCCTTCCGCTTCTCGTTCATGGGCCGCGCGCCCATCGTCGCCGCGGACCGCGCGGACCTGTCCGGCGCGGTCCGGGAGCCTCCGTATCCGGGAGCCGACCCGGCGCTGTTCGTGCCTCTGTCCGAGGAGCAGGCGGTGGAGCTGGCGCGGCGCGTCGCCGAGGGAGACCGCGACGAGCCCGCCGAACTCAGCGGGGACACAGTGCTGGCCGACGAGGCCGAGCCGGTGGAGCGGCAGGCGGGCGAGCCGAAGGCCTTCGCCGGGCGCGTCCTGGGCGGGCCGCGCGGCCCGGAGGCGACGATCCCCGGGCCGGCGCTACGCCTGGCGCCCGACGACCGCGACGATCGAGCCTGCCACGTCGCGGAGTTCGTCACGTCGCTGACGCCCGCGGCCCAGGCCGAGGCGCTGCGGGCGGTATCGGCGCTTGCGCGGGTGGAGATAGCGCGACCCGGCGTGGTCTGCCGCCTACCGTGGCTGCCCGGCGGCGCCGTGCTGCTGCCGACGATGCAGCTTCACCGCACACCGCGCCTGCTGGTGGCGGGGACACTCACGGGCGGCGCCGGGTACGTCGAGGCGCTGGCAACGGGTGCGGTCGCGGGACTCAACGCGGCGCGCATCGCGCAGGGCGCGCAGGCCGACGTCCCGCCGGCGGAGTGCCTGACGGGGGCGCTGTGCCGGGCGCTGGCGGGCGAGCCGTTCGCGGACGGGCGGATGATCAAGGTGAACTTCGGCATGCTGCCCGACCGTCCTGAAGATGAGGGGAAGCCCAAGGACGAGCGCCGCGAGCGGCAGATCGAGGAGGCCATGGTGGCGGTGCGGGAGTTCGCAGCGGAAGGGTACGGGCCGATCTAGCGGCCCCGACCGTGGCGTGTGAGCGGGTGCGCCCTGTGGTCAATGGAGGGGCCGCCCCGAGCGAAGCGAGGGGGGCGACATGCGGCGCGCGTCAGCGCGGCGAACGTCGCAGGTTCCACCCCGGCCCGCCGTGCGCCTGGGCA